>JANMPV010000275.1:0-4942 GCA_031370045.1 Novosphingobium sp.
CACCAGCCTGAAATCAGGCCCGCCCCACGCTTCAGCGCTGCGCTCGTCGGCAGTGACAAAGCTCACACGACTGTGTGATTCGCGGTGTGCGGATTCGCACAGGCCGAAGTCAGCTCATCGCAAAAAGACAGGCGCGGGAAGGCGTTGTGCCTTCCCGCGCCTCGTTTGTTCGGCCTAGGCCGACGTGCCTCAGAAGCTGAAGCGCGCGCCGATGCGGATCGTGTAAAGTGACTGGCGCGGATAGATCGTATCCGACGGCGCGATCAGGTTGCCCGCGGTATCCTTCTGGTTGGCGTCGTAGCGGTACTGTGTGCAGGCCTGCCCGGCATTGGCCGTCGCAGCGGTACCCGGCAGCGTTCCGGTCGCAACCGGGGCCTGCAGGCAATTCACCGTCACCGGGATCGCGGTATAGGGGAAGCCATACTCGCGGATCTGGCCCCACTTCTTGTTGAGCAGGTTGGTGAAGTTTTCGACGTCGGCAAACAGCGTAAACTTCGACTTCGACGAGATGAACGCTGGCAGTTCCTGCGCGAAGTGAAGATCGACCTTCGTGATCCACTTCGAGGTGAAGGCGTTGCGCGGCGCGATCATCCCGCGGTACTTGCCCAGCCCGCTCGCGGTGACGAAGCTATCGAACTGCGAGGCGATCGTCGCGTTGGCGTAGGACACCTTGGGATCGCTAATCCCTGTCGGTACGTACAGCAGATAACGGCTGCCTGAACCGATCGTCCCGAACACCGCCGAGCGCGCCGCCGGATCGCGGAAGGTGAAGCTGTAGGGATGCCCCGAACGGCTCTCGGCGAAGAAGCCCAGGGTGGTCTTGTAGTCGCCGAAAAACGCGTGGTTGAAGGTCAGGTCGCCCTTGAACGAGTTCTTCACCTGATCGTTCGAGATGCCATAGGCTGGGCCGTTGGGATCGAGCGCCACGCCCGCGGCATAGTTGGACGACGCCACCGACGAGGTTGCCGGGTTCTTGTCCTTGATGTTCTGGTGGGCGTAGCTCACCCCGAAATCGAGCCCGAAATCGAACGACTTGCGCACCCGCACCACCTCGATGAAGGCGCGGCCGCGGTTCGAGTTGGTCAGTACCAGATCAGAGTTGGTATCGGTGAAGCTGGTGATCGGGGTATAGCGCGTCCGACCGTCGGGGGTCAGCAGACCGTTGGGGTTGATCCGCAAATCGCGGAAATCGACCTGGTTCTTGACCCGGCTGTAAAGAAAGTCCGCGCCGAAGGTCCAACCGCCGCCCAAGAAGTCGCTGGGCGTCCAGTCGGCCGACAAGGTGCCGCGCCACTGTGACGGGATCTTGAAGTTCTTCGCCAGGGCATTGGTCGGGGCATTGCCGCTGAGCGCGGCCGATTGCAGCACGGTGTTGGCCGCGGTAGGGATCGTAGTGCCGTTGACGTTGGTCAGGATCGCCGCACCCGAAGTGTTGTTGAAGCTGGCGTTGCTGGTCTGCTGGATATCGATCGCGTTGGTCAGCACCCCGGTGTTGGAGAAGCTGTTCGACACATAGACATCGGGCGTACCGCCGCCGAACAGGCCATAGCCGCCACGCAGGCTGATGTCGCGCACTGGCTTGAACGTAAACCCGAAGCGCGGCTGGAACAGATCGAGCCCATTGATGAACTTGTTGTTGGGGAAGCCATAGCGGGTGAGGAAATTGCTGTTGACCACCGGATGGCTGCTGCCGCCGTAGACGTCATAGCGCACGCCCGCGTTGATCGTCAGCAGATCGTTGACCCGCCAGGTATCGCCGATCCCGAAGGTGTATGCCTGATAGCGAAAGGTTGCCGCCGCATCGTTCGGGTTCAGGGTGAAGACCTGGTTTTGATAACGCAGGCGCTGGGCGCTGCCCGCCTGGAAATCGGCCAGCGAATCGAAATAATACTGACCTGCCGACCTCTGGAGGAACGAATTGAACACCGTGGTGTCGGCAAATTCGCCGAAGATGCGGAAATCGTGGCCACCCGTTTTGATCCGACCCTGAAGCAGCCCGCCGTGCGATTTGACGTGGAGCGCGTTGGTCTGACGCGAAATGTCCGGCCCGAAGGAGACTGTGGCAAACGTGGTCGGGCAGTTGATCGAGGTGGTGTTGCCGCTGATCGCGGTGGCAGGACGATCCGATGTTGGCGCGGTGCAGACGTCGAACTGGGCAAAGCCGCGACCCAGCAGCGGATCCTGGATTCGGACATAATCCTTGTAGAACCCACGAATTTCGGTCGAGAAGATATCCGACCAGTCGGAGTTGAGCTGTGCCACCCCGGTGTTCAGCTTGTTGCCCTGAGTGTAGGCGTTCGACGTCAGGCCAAGGCCCTGCGGCGCATTCGGAAACGCATTCTGGACCAGGTTGATCTGATCCTTGGCGTGGATGAAGGTCACCGAGGCGCGCTGCGTGTCCGAAATGTTGGCGTCGAGACGGGCGACGATACGGTCGTCCTTGTCGCCATTGTTCTTGAGCACCCCGCCGGTGTTATAAGCGTACTTTGACTGGGCAATCGCCGAGACCTGATCGACCTGGGCCTGGCTCAGGTTCGAGATCGCGGTACCAGCGTTGTTATCACGCGGGCCTTCGGCGATCGGCAGGTCGGCGCGCAGGCGCTCGGCGGCGATCATGAAGAACAGCTTGTCCTTGATGATCGGGCCAGAAATCTCGGCGCCATAGTTCTTGTAGGTGAAGTCGGGCAGGGTCACGGTGCCGGTGGGGATGCCGGGGCCCGGCTTGGTCTTCTTGCCGGTCAGCTCGTCGGCCGAATAGGCGTAGAACCCGGTACCCTGAAACTCGTTGGAGCCCGAGCGCAGCACCACGTTGATGCTGCCGCCCTGGAAGTTGCCCTCGCGTACGTCGAACGGGGCGACCTTGGCCTGGAACTGGCCGATCGCATCGAACGGGATCGGCGAGCGGCGGCTGGGCAGGCCATCGGGGTTGAGCCCGAAGCTGTCGGTGATCGGCACGCCATCGACGGTGAAGCGGTTATAACGCGCGTTCTGCCCGGCAAAACTGATCGCGCGGCCGCCGCTGGGGGTGTCGTCGAGGCGGGCGAACGGATCGCGGCGCGAAAGATCGCGGATGTCGCGGTTGACCGAGGCGACATTGGCGATCTGCTCGATCCCCAGCACGGTGGCCGGACCCTGGCTGACCGAACCCGCGCCGCGCAGGCGGCTGGCCGAAACGATGATCGCATTGCCGCCTTCCGCGGCCAGGTCGACCGGGATCTGATACGATTGCCCGGCGAGCGGCACCACGTCGTTGACCTGCGCGCTGGAATAGCCCGGAGCGTTGACGGTGACGGTGTAGCTATCGCCCGAACGAATGCCCGAGACCGAGAACGCGCCCGCGGCGGACGTGGTCAGGGTCTGGCTCGAACCAGTGGCGGTATCGAGCACCTCGACGCTGGCACCCGCAATCGGGGCGCCGCTGCTGGTCACGGTGCCGGTGATCGTCGCGGTGGTTTCCTGCGCGTGGACTGGGGCGGCGAGGCCACAGGCGAGCGAGAGGCTGGCCGCGCTGGCTGCGAGGAAGTACTTGAGTTGCATGTCGATCGAACCCCAGTTGGCCGGTGTTCCCGGCGACCCGTCTGAAAAGGTGTCTGAACCCCAGTCTCGCGACTCGCAGGCGAGTGCGCTCGAAAACGCTCTTACAAACACCCGGGGCTCCCCTGAACCGCGTTTTGTGACGCCCTGTTGACAGTCCCGCGGAAGGCCCGGTCCAATGCTCGGGTCCCGGCAAGTCTGTTACCCGTGAGCCGTGATTTGAATCCGATTGTTGCGGCCCCACGTGTGCGGGATCACTACAATGGCGGACTCACGTGAGTTGAAGGTGCTCGCGCGAATTCTGCCGCAGTGCGGCATTTTTACAACGCTGGCAGTAGCCGCCAGCACCTGACAGGCCCGCCCCGACCCGCTACCACCGCGCGATGGGCGTCCATCACGATCATCACCACGATCACCACCACCACGCCGCCCCGTCGTCGGGCCATGGCCGCGCGTTTGCAGTGGGGGTGGTGCTCAACACCGGGTTCGTGGTGATCGAGGCGGTCATGGGGATCGTTTCGGGATCGATGGCGCTGGTCGCCGATGCCGGGCACAACCTGTCCGACGTGCTCGGGCTGCTGATCGCCTGGGCCGCCAGCATCCTCGCCGCGCGCCCGCCGAGCGAGCGGTTCACTTATGGCTTCAAGAGCAGCTCGATCCTGGCCGCGCTGGCCAACGCATCGCTGCTCCTGATCGCGCTGGGGGCGATCCTGGTCGAGACGCTGCGCCGCCTGGGCAATCCGCCGCCGGTCGCGGGCGGCACGATGATCGCGGTCGCCGCCATCGGCATCGTGGTCAACACCGCTACCGCGCTGCTGTTCCTGCGCGGGCGCAAGGACGATCTCAATATCCGCGCCGCGTTCCTCCATATGGCCGCCGATGCCGCGGTCAGCGTCGGGGTGGTGGTCGCGGGCGTGTTGGTGGTGTGGACCGGCAAGGCGTGGATCGATCCGGTGACCGGGCTGCTGATCGTCGCGGTGATCGCCTGGGGCACCTGGGGCCTGCTCAAGGATGCGGTGAAGATGGCGCTGCTGGCGGTACCCGATGGGATCGACGAGGGCGCGGTGCGGGCGTTTCTGGGCGCAAGGCCGGGGGTGAGCGCGGTCCACGATCTCCACATCTGGCCGATGAGCACCACCGAAAACGCCCTGACCGCCCATCTGGTCATGCCCACCGGCCATCCCGGCGATGCCTTCCTCCACAATTTGGCAGGGCAGCTGGCGCATGATTTTACTATCCACCACCCGACGATCCAAGTGGAAACTAGCGGGGAGTGCGGGCTGGAGGCTGACGAAGTGGATTAAGCGGCCTCATCGGCCTTGTCGCCCTTGAGCACCTGAATCGGCTGCTTCTTGCCCTCGACCACATCGCGGTCGACCACCACTTCGGCGAGGCCTTCGGTGGTTGG
>JANMPV010000306.1:0-1791 GCA_031370045.1 Novosphingobium sp.
GGCCCAATTGCCGTCGTTGGTGAGCAGGTGAATGAATGGCAGCTAGAGCGGCGTGCGGTATATCTGACCCACGCTGATTGCCTCAGGAAGCCCCTCGGACGGCGTCCCGTTGCTTGTCCGGGCAACCAGCCCGACCTGCGCAACGCTCCTTGCCGAGGGGCTTCCTGAGGCAATCAGCGTGGGTCAGATATAACGCACGCCGCTCTAGATCGGCCGATAGCGCGGGTGCCCGGTTTCGGTAATCGCCAGGATCGGCAGTGGGAAATCCGGGTCGGGCGTGCCGTCGTTCTGGATGCCCAAGGGCATCGACCAGTCCATCAGATAGTTGCGCTTGAATATCCGCCATTCTTCGCCGCGCTTCTCGAATTCGTCGAGATAGCGACCGCCATAAATGTTGCCGGTCCATACTCCGTCGTTGTCGCGCACCCCGGTGGCCTGGCCATAGCATTCGGTGCTGGCGTGCGTTGCCGAATTGAGCCGGATCGCCAGGCCCGACAGCATATGCCAGCGGCGTTGGCTGGCGCGTTCGATCTGCATCACCACGGGGAGGAATTCCGCTGCGGTGCCCTTAAAAAAGCCATAGTCGATTGCCGCATCGGGCCAGTAGCAACTCGCCTGCCCCGCATCGTCGAGCCAGTCGAGCGTGCGCGAATAGCGGGCGATGACTTCGCCGATCGCTTGCTTGTCGAGCAGCGCCTGGAGCGCCGGATCGCGGGTCATTGGCGTCCGCTCCACCACGCCGGGATCGCCAGCGGGAAGCGCGCCTGCGCGGTGCGCATCGCTTCGCTGGCATCATCGGGCAGCGCCGGATCGAGCGTGCGGGGCAAGCCGCCTCCGGACCCTTTCACCGGATCGAGGTATTCCAGCTCGATCCCCGCGAGCACGTCGGCAAAATCGTGGCCTTCGTGATGCTCGGACATCTGGTGCGCATAGAACGCCCATTTGTCGTCGAACGAGAGCAGGCAATAGTAGGCGTTTTCAGTCTGCGCCTTCCAGTATTCATAGCGCCGCACTCCGGTCTCGGTCGCCGCGGTCTGCGCGACCATATCGGCCATGATCGCTTCCCACTTGGCCTCCTTGCCCGGCTTGATCCGGATTTGCGCGAGCAGGGTGGTCATGATGCGGTCTCCGTAAGGCTGAGGTGGAGTTCGAGCGTGCCGAGCATGATCCCCGGCTGGTGGAGGAAGGTGTTGCCCGGCGCGTAAGCCATGGCGGTGAAGCGATCGCACAGCCGGTTCCAGGCGATCGTCTGTTCAAGTCGCGACAGCCCCGCACCGGGGCAAACCCGCGGTCCCGCCGAGAACGCCAGATGCCGCGTCACCGCCCTGCGATCGAGCTTTAATTCCAGCGGATCGACGAATTCTTCCGGGTCAATATTGGCCGCGCCCCAGCGCAGATGAAGGGTCGATCCGGCAGGCACATCGACCCCTTGGAACACCTCGTCGCGCGAGGTGATCCGCGTCGAAAGGCCTTGCGTGGGAGAACGCAGCCGCATCGCCTCTTCGATGAACGGGCGGATCAGGTCGCGGTCGTCGCGCAACCGGGCGAACAGGCCGGGATTCTCGCACACCAGCTGCGCCTGTTCGGCCAGCGCATACTGTGTCGTTTCCAGCCCGCCGATGACCATGGCGTAAACGATGCCGTCGATCTCTTCGTCGGTCAGCAGGCGGTCGAGCGCGGTGTAGCGGACCTGGGTGAGAAAGCTGATCATGTCGTCACGCGGTGCCGCGCGCTTTTCACGCACCTTGTCGCGGACATAATCCGAGAAGCCCGCCAGCAGGCGAAACTTCT
>JANMPV010000325.1:0-2032 GCA_031370045.1 Novosphingobium sp.
GCCGGATAGCGCACCCCGGCGATCTCGATCTCGTAGTCATCGGCGCCGATAGGTCCGACCACGCCGCCATCGGCTGCGGTGACATAGCCCAGCCCGCACGCCGCGCCGAGCGTATGGGCATACATCCCAGAGCGGATATACCCGGCGATCCGGTCGCCCTGCCAGATTGGTTCGTTGTGATAGAGCAGCGGATCGGGAGACTTGAGCAGGAACTGGACCAGGCGCTGCTTCAGCCCCTGCGCCTTTTGGGCCAGCAACGCCTCGCGCCCGATGAAGCCGCCGGGCTTGTCCAGCTTCACCGCGAAGCCCAGCCCTGCTTCGAGCGGGGTATCCTCGTCGGTGATGTCATGGCCCCAATGGCGGTAGGCCTTTTCCATCCGCAGCGCGTTGAGCGCGTGATAGCCGGCATGCCTCAGGCCAAAAGCAGCGCCTGCCGCGACGATTTCGTCATAAATGCCGGTCATGAACTCGGTCGGGATATACAGCTCCCAACCCAGCTCTCCGACATACGTGATCCGCGAGGCGCGGACGATGCCATAGCCCAGCTCGATCTCCTGGCTGGTGCCGAACGCAAAGGCCCCGTCCGCCATATCGTTCGGGGTCAGCGACTGGAGCAGCGCGCGCGAATTGGGCCCCATGATCGCAATCACCCCCATGCCCGATGTGACATTGGTCAGCACCGCATGGGCATCGGCGGGCGTGTGGCGGGCAAGCCAGTTGAAATCGCGGACCTCGGTCTCTGCCCCGCCGACGATCAGGAAGGCGTTGGCAGAAAGCCGCGTAACGGTGAGATCGGCCTCGATCCCGCCCTTGTCGTTGAGCCACTGGGTATAGACCAGCTTGCCCGGAGCGACATCGACATCGTTGGCGCAGACCCGGTTGAGCACGGCGCAGGCATCGCGGCCTTCCAGGCGAAACTTGGCGAAAGACGACTGATCGAACAGCGCCACCGCTTCGCGCACCGCCTTGCATTCCGCCGCACTGGCCGCGAACCAGTTCTGGCGGCCATAGCTGTAGTCATATTCCGGCGTGGTGCCCGGCTCGCCATACCAGTTGGGCCGCTCCCACCCGAACGCTTCGCCGTGGCAGGCGCCCGCAGCCGTCACCCGATCGTGGATCGCGGATTTGCGCACACCGCGCGCGGTCGCGTACTGCTTGAAGGGGTAGTGCGTGGCGTACAGCAAGCCGAGGCTTTCGGTCACCCGCTCGCGCAGATATTTGCGGTTGATCTGGAACGGCATGTTGCGGCGGATGTCGACCGCCCATAGGTCCGCCGGGGGGATGCCATCGCGGATCCATTCGGCCATGACTTTGCCCACGCCGCCCGCCGACTGGAGCCCGATCGAGTTGAGCCCGGCGGCAACGAAGCACCCTTTGAGCTCGGCGCTTTCACCCAGGTGATAGCGGACATCGGGGGTAAAGCTTTCCGGCCCGCAAAAAAACTTCTGGATACCCGCGTTCTCCAGCGCGGGAACCCGGCGCATCGCATCGATCAGCAGCGGTTCGAAATGTTCAAAGCTGCCGACGATTTCATCGAAGCAAAAATCCTCGGAGATGCCCTCCATCCCCCACGGCCGGGCATTGGGCTCGAACGCACCGACCAGCAGCTTGCCCGCATCATATTTGAAATAGCCGCAGTAATCATAATCGCGCAGCACCGGCAGCGTGGGATCGATCCCCTTTACCCCTTCGAAAAGCACATAGTAATGCTCGCAGGCATGCAGCGGCGCGGCAACGCCGATGCTGGCGGCCAGATCGCGGGTCCACATCCCGCCGCAGATGACCACATGATCGGCCTCGATCGGCCCTTCGGCGGTATCGACGCCAGTGACCCGATCGCCATCGTGGCGGATCTTGGTGACTTTGGTGTTCTCGAAGATCCGCGCGCCGCCGTTCCGCGCACCTTTGGCCAGCGCCATCGTAATATCGACCGCATTGGCATAGCCGTCGCTGGGAATATGGATCCCGCCGACCAGATCATCGACATTGACGATTGGGGCTAACTCACGGATTTCCTGCGGGGTTACGACAT
>JANMPV010000480.1:0-1582 GCA_031370045.1 Novosphingobium sp.
CCACCGCGGCCAACGCCTATGCGCTCGAAGAGGAAAAGTAATTCGCACGGGTCGTTCCCTCCCGCCCTGCGAACAGGCGGCTTAACGTCGCCGGAAAGCGTCTCCCCGTTCAGCGGGGAGGCGCTTTTCTTTGGGGGGTGAGCAACCTTAAACAAGGTCCGCTCATCCCGAGCGAAGTCGAGGGACCGCGCGCAAGGTTGCGCCGTCGCGAGAGGTGTCTCGACTTCGCTCGACATGAGCGGGAAGGCGTGGGGTGACGGGTGCTTCAGGGACCTCACGGAATATACACCCCCGCCAGCCGCGGCATCAGCAGCGCGATCCCGGCCATGCCCACGCCGAACTCAATGATTCCAGGCCGAGGCGCGGCGGACTGCGAGCGGAATGCCCGCCACCCGCCATGGATCACCAGCGCGGCGCTGAGCGCGGTGAGCAGCCAGGGCCAGGCGGGGAGGGTCATGTCCGACTACACGGTGAGCGATGCGGCGGTCACTGACACGCCAGGCATTCCTCGTAGTCCGTCTGCCCGGCCAATTCGAACTTGGGCAGTTCGGCGGTGTTGTCCGCCTCGACCCCGCCCGCGAACCCGGCGCGCTGGACCGACTTGGAGCGCAGGTAATACAGCGACTTGATCCCGCGCTCCCACGCCTGGAAGTGGAGCATCGCCTGGTCCCACTTGTCGACGTCGGCGGGGATGTAGAGGTTCAGCGACTGTGCCTGATCGATATACGGCGTGCGGTCGGCGGCGAATTCAAGCAGCCAGCGCTGGTCGATCTCGAAGCTGGTTTTGTACACCGCCTTTTCCTCCGGGCTGAGGAAATCGAGGTGCTGGACCGATCCGCCCTTCTCGAGGATCGAATTCCACACGTTGTTGGAATCCTTGCTCTTTGTTTGAAGCAGCTTTTCCAGATACGGGTTCTTGACCACGAAGCTGCCCGACAGCGTCTTGTGGGTATAGATGTTGGCCGGGATCGGCTCGATGCACGCCGAAGTGCCGCCGCAGATGATGCTGATCGAAGCGGTCGGCGCGATCGCCATTTTGCACGAAAAGCGCTGCATCACCCCCATGTCGGCGGCATCGGGGCAGGCCCCGCGCTCGTGCGCCAGCATCAGGCTGGCCTCGTCGGCCTTGGCCGCGATGTGCTTGAACATCTTGAGGTTCATCGCCTTGGCCATCGCGGTTTCAAAGCCGATCGATTTCATCTGCAGGAACGAATGGAACCCCATCACCCCCATCCCGACGCTGCGTTCGCGCATTGCCGAATACTTGGCGCGGGCCATCTCGTCGGGGGCGCGGTCGATGTAGTCCTGGAGGACGTTGTCGAGGAACCGCAGCACGTCTTCGATGAACAGGTCGTCGCCGCGCCAATCGTCCCAGGTTTCCAGGTTGAGCGACGACAGGCAGCACACCGCAGTGCGATCGTTGCCGAGGTGGTCCTTACCCGTGGGCAGCGTGATCTCGCTGCACAGGTTCGAGGTCGAGACCTTGAGCCCCAGATCGCGGTGATGCTTGGGCATCATCCGGTTCACCGTATCGGAAAACACGATGTACGGCTCACCGGTGGCCAGCCGCGTCTCGACCAGC
>JANMPV010000398.1:0-8244 GCA_031370045.1 Novosphingobium sp.
CTGCCCGCCCGGCGACTGGTCGGTCGAAAACCTGTCCGGCGGCGAGAAGCGCCGCATCGCGCTGACCCGCCTGCTGATCCAGAAGCCGGGCATCCTGCTGCTCGACGAGCCGACCAACCACCTCGATGCCGAAAGCGTCGAGTGGCTGGAGAACCACCTCAAGGAATACGCCGGCGCGGTGCTGATGATCACCCATGACCGCTATTTCCTCGACAACGTCGTCGGCTGGATCCTCGAACTCGAGCGCGGCAAATACTTCCCCTACGAGGGCAATTATTCGACCTACCTCGAGAAAAAATCCAAGCGCCTCGATCAGGAAAGCCGCGAGGACGAGGGCCGCCAGAAGGCGATCAAGGACGAGCTCGAGTGGATCCGCGCGGGCACCAAGGGCCGCCAGACCAAGAGCAAGGCGCGGATCAAGGCGTTCGATCAGCTGGTCGAATCGAGCGAAAAGCGGATCATCAACAAATCGCAGATCGTCATCCAGGTGCCCGAGCGGCTGGGCGGCAAGGTGATCGAGGCCAAAAACCTTGCCAAGGCATACGGCGACAAGCTGCTGTTCGAAAACCTGTCGTTCCTGCTCCCGCCGGGCGGTATCGTGGGGATCATCGGACCCAACGGCGCGGGCAAATCGACGCTGTTCAAGCTGATCACTGGGCAGGAAACGGCCGACGTCGGCGAGATCGCGATCGGCGAAACCGTCCGCCTGGGCTATGTCGACCAGAGCCGCGATCACCTCGATCCCAAGCACAACGTGTGGGAGGAAGTCTCCGGCGGGCACGACTACATGACCGTCAACAAGCAGGAAATGAGCACGCGGGCTTACGTCGGCGCGTTCAACTTCAAGGGCCAGGACCAGCAGAAAAAGGTCGGCCAGCTATCCGGCGGCGAACGCAATCGCGTCCACATCGCCAAGATGCTTAAAAACGGCGGCAACGTGCTGCTGCTCGACGAGCCGACCAACGACCTCGACGTTGAGACGCTGCGCGCACTCGAAGACGCAATCGAGAACTTCGCGGGATGTGCGGTGGTGATCTCGCATGACCGGTTCTTTTTGGACCGGCTGGCGACACACATCCTCGCGTTCGAGGGCGACAGCCACGTCGAGTGGTTCGAGGGCAATTTCGCGGCGTATGAGGAGGACAAGCGGCGCAGGCTGGGAGATGCGGCGGATCGGCCGACGCGGTTGTCTTATAAGAAGCTGACGCGTTGACCGGGGTCTGACTTTCCGATTCTCGCGAAGCGCTCTTGCGTGCGATTTCGCGGGCATGCGGTTGACACCTTCGCGGCGCGCAACTTATTGGCGGCGGCACAGGCCGGTCGTGGAAGGGTGAAACGCAGTGACTGATTTCCATCAGGCGCGCGTTGTGCCCAGTGTCCGGGCTATCGCTCCCTTACCTTTGCTGGCGGTGGCTTTGGCACTCGGAATCGCGATTGCGTATTGGATCGCATCAAACGCGCCCGACTTCAAAAATCTTGCGCTGGGTGAGCAAACCGCGCCAGTCTACGGCAGCCTCGACGGGGCCAAGATTTTCTGTGGCACGCTCGATGAAGCGCGCGAATGCTTGAGTTCGGCGCGGACTTCATCGTTTGCCAAGCGCGTTCTGTGGCTTGGAAATTCGCAGCTCTATGCGATCAATCAGTTCGGCCCCGGGGATGAGACCGCCCCGATCGTATTGGCGCGGCTGCTCAAACCCCAACGCGTCCAGGTCACTGCCTTCGCCTATCCCAGCGCTTCGCTCAGCGAACTGCTATTGCTATACAAATGGCTGGCCCGTGACCTTCGACCGGACGTGCTGATCGTCCCGGCATTCCTCGACGATACGCGCGAGCAGACCATTCGCAGCGAGCTGGCGCCGGCGTTCGATCGTGGCGATATCGCGGCCATGCTCAATCGCGATCCGATCGGTGCAGAGATGCGAAGTCGGCTGATCAAGCCGCAGTCGCTTGGAGGCGCGGAGAAGCAGGACACGTCGATGCAGGCGCGTTCGGAAAACTGGATCACGGGCAGGCTCGAAGCGTGTTGCGCGATGCAGCGCGCGCGCAGCGACGCCCGTGGTACGATCGAATTACAAGCGTTCTTCTTTCGCAATTGGCTGTTCAATGTCACCGCGCAGTCCGTGCGACCGATTATCCCCCAGCCCTACCGGATCAACCTTGGAGCATTGCGATTGGTGTTGGCCGATGCCCGCAAGGCAGGGACGAAGGTTATCGTCTACATCCCGCCGCTCCGGAATGACGTCAAACCACCATACGACCCGAACGAGTATGTGTCCTTCAAGCGCGACGTCCAGCGCCTCACCGCGAGCTTTGGCGCCACGTTCGTCGATGAAGACAAACTCGTTCCGGGGCAATACTGGGGCACCAAGGCCGCAACCCGCACCGGGGGCGCCCCCGAATACGATTTCATGCATTATCAGGGTAGTGGCCATCGCCTCCTCGCCAAAGCGATGTTGGTGCCCGTCCAGGGTGCGCTGCAATGAGCTTTAATTCGCTTACCTATCTGCTTTTTCTGGCGCTGTTGGTACCACTGTACTGGATCTTTCCTCGCCGCCCACGGTTGGCGCTCATATTTTTCGCGGGCGTCGTGTTTTACGGATTTTGGCGTTTTGATTTTCTTGGAGTTTTGTTTTTTTCGATTACCTTCGATTATTTCTCTGCGATCATCATTTCCGACGCAAAAACAGAGAGGACACGAAAATCGTTTTTAATTGCAAGCATATTTGTCAATCTTTCGCTGATCGGATTCTTCAAATATTTTTACTTTCTCGAGGATACGGCGATCGGAATCGCCAGCATTTTAGGCATGAAACTCGATCCAGTCCTCATTGACATAGTCCTGCCGATCGGAATAAGTTTCTATACGTTCCATTCCATGAGTTACATCATCGATGTCTACCGTAGGCACATACAGCCCACGAGGGACTTCATGCTCTTCATCGATTACGTCATATTTTTTCCTCAGCTAGTCGCCGGACCCATTCTCCGCGCGGGCGAAATGCTCTGGCAGTTGACCGAGCGTCCGCCATTCCGGTTCGAGGTTTTACAGGCAGGGATCGCCCGGATAGTAGTAGGCCTATTTCTGAAGGTGTGCATCGCCGACAACATCGCTTATCACGTAAACCAGGCTTTCGCCCTCAATCCATCACAACTGTCAGCTTTAGACGTGTTGACCTCTGGATTCCTGTTCGGATTTCAGATTTACTTTGATTTTTCTGCATACTCGCACATCGCTATCGGTAGCGCCTTGCTGCTGGGAATAAAGTTTCCAGAGAACTTCAATTTTCCCTACCACTCGACTTCGCCTCGCGTATTCTGGCGTCGCTGGCATATCTCTTTGTCGAGTTGGATCAGGGATTATGTTTACCTGCCGCTGGCCGGCGTGAAGGTCAACGACCGGATGTCGACGGGCGGGATCGGCATCGACGGGACCGGGCAAAGCGGACACCGCAGCTTTCTGCTCGCGCTATTTGCCACTTGGGCAATCATGGGCCTGTGGCACGGGGCGGCCTGGACGTTCGTTCTTTGGGGGCTGTGGCACGCCGGAATGGTCGCCACCCACCGTTTCATTGCGCCGTATCTCGAACGGTTCAACGGGCCTGTGCTGGCCATTGCGGGATGGGCCACCACCCTCCTGTTCGTCATGATCGGGTGGATCCCGTTTCGGGCGCCGTCGCTGGATTACACCTTAAAGGCATGGTCGCGCCTGCTCGATCCGGCGGGATATTTCGTGCTCAACCTTCGCGAGACGACTTACATCATCGCGGCAATTTCGTTGATCGGGTCGATCGCCGCACCGTTCGCTTACCGCTGGCTCGAAAGGCTTCAGGAACGCACCCCCCGAACTGCCAGGATAATTGTTGCTCCGGGCTGGGTTGTGATCATGACTGCGACTTTCGTCTACCTGCGGCCGCTCGATCAGTTCATCTATTTTCAGTTTTAGCGTGCGCCACCCAACCCTGCTTTGCGTGCACCGTTGAGTCCCTGACATCGCAGGGAAGTCGGGATGATGCGCGGACTACCAACTCAAGCGGAGACAATCCGGACTTGTATGTCGCACAATCTCATTAATTTTGGGGCCTACAAACCTGAACAAAAGGTCTAACGCGCGGTTCACCTTCCTGACAGTCCACCCGGCTTAACACGTGAGTCGGGTCGCCGCTCCCTCAGTGGCGATGTTTGGATCGGAAGGCAGCCGCGATGGCTCGAATTTCTCTCTTCCAGTCGACTGCGTTGGCGGTGCTGGCTGCGGTTGGCGCGATGGCGGTTCCGGCGCAGGCACATCCGGCAGAGGAGGAACCCGATCGCCAGGAAGCGCGTGCGGAACAGCGCGAAGCCCGCCAGCAGCAGCGCGCCGAGCGCCAAGTGGCGGCTCCGCAGTATAACCCCGCACCTCAGGCTGCCGCTCTGCAGGACGCAGCGGGCGCACGAACCTGGAACCGCGGCGGCGAAGGCGGTCAGGCCCGCGTCGAAGCCGGCGCTGAGGCTCGCCAGCAACAGCGCGCCACGCCCGAAGATGGCTGGCGTTCGCAGCGCGCGCCTGAGGGCCAGCGCTATGGCCGCAACTGGGATAACGGCGGGACCGTCAGCCGCCCTGCCCCCGCAGATAATGGCGCAACTCCACCGGTACCCGAGCGCGGCAGTGCCGATGGCTCGCGACGCTCTGACGAAAGGCGGACTTCCAGCGAATGGTCGGGCCAGCGCAACCGCACCTACAGCGATCCCAGCCGCAACAGCGCCTACCGCAGCGACAACGATGACGATCACAATAACGATCGCAGCGGCGAATCCTGGCGCGACCGCCACGGCAACCGCAATGACACTTACAGCAACGGCATCTCGCACAATGGTTATCGCGACGGGCATAGCGGTGACAACCATCACGATCAGAATTATGCCTATCGGAACGACTACAGCTCCGGTAGCCGCGATCGTAACCGCTGGGATCATAACGACTGGCGCCGTGACACGCGATACAACTGGTTCGGCTATCGCAACCAGCATCGCGATCTGTATCGTGCCGGGCGCTATTATTCGCCGTACAGCAACTATGGCTACAGCCGCCTGAGCATCGGCTTTTTCCTCAACAGCGGATTCTTTGGCCAGAATTACTGGATCAACGATCCATGGCAGTATCGTCTGCCTGCGGTGTACGGCCCCTATCGCTGGGTGCGATACTACGACGACGTGCTGCTGGTGGATATCTACAGCGGCGAAGTGGTCGATGTGATCCACGACTTCTTCTGGTAAGCAGCAGTCGGGTCAGGCCGTCCCTTCGAAATACCCATGCCGGAGTGGACCGGTCGGAACCCTCGCCCCGCAACGGGCGGGGGTTCCATCCGTTCTAATGTTACGCCATTAGCTGGGGCCGATGAGCAAGACCGCAGCCAAAATCGACCACGCCGACATGGACACCCTCGCCCGCATCGGCGTGAAGGTGCGGGCGCGGCTGGAGGCAGACGATTCGATCTTTCGCTTCCCCACCGAAGCGGCGGAAATCTTTGCCATCGCCAACTTCTTCACTCCCGCCGAATGCTCGCGCCTGCGCGGGCTGGTCGATGCCACTGCCGAGCCTTCCAAACTGTTCGACAACCCCTATGAAAGCGGCTTCCGCACCTCGTATTCGGGCAACCTCAGCCGCGCCGATCCGTTCATCCGGATGATCGAGCGGAGGATCGACGACCTGCTGGGAATGCCAACCGAAAACGCCGAGACCGTCCAGGGCCAGCGCTACACGCCGGGCCAGGAATTCAAGCCGCACCAGGACTATTTCCACACCAGCCAGCCTTATTGGCAGGACGTTCGCAAGCGCGGCGGGCAACGCAGCTGGACCGCGATGGCGTTTCTCAACCAGGTCGAGGATGGCGGCGCGACCGAGTTTCCCAAGCTGGAACTCAGCATCCCGCCGCAAACCGGCGCGCTGCTGTTTTGGAACAACATGAACCCCGATGGATCGCCCAACCCAAACACGCTGCATGCGGGCCGGCCGGTGATCAAGGGCACCAAGTACATCATCACCAAGTGGTATCGGGCGCGCAAATGGGCTTAGTATTCGGGGCACGGCCCCTGTTTCCGGCCCTGGCCGCGATGGTTCTCGCGCTGGGGGCGAGCGGCTGCGCCATGAACCCACGCATCGCGAGCGCCGCGACCGCCGCATTGCCGGGTGCCGACTCTCGCAAGCTGGCGGAACTCTTCACTGCCGACGCCGTAGCCGAGAAAAAGCTGTCGCCGCTCAACGCTGTCGCGCGCGGGGAATCCTCGCCGCCGGCCGACTTTGCGCTGACCTTCACCGACGAACTGCTCCAGCGCCAGCGCGCCGCGCTAGCCGACAACCAGCGCCGCCTCGCAACAATCGACCGTGCTCGCCTGACCGCGGACGAACGCATTTCGTATGACGTGTTCGCTTTCGAGAAGAAGCTGGAGGCGCAGGCGCTTTCGCCCGAACTGGCGCCGATCGAACAAGCGCTGCCGATGAATCACTTCTATGGGCTGCACAAAGCCTATCCCGATTTCGTCTCGGGCCAGGGCGGAGCGCCGTTCACCACGGTCGCCCAATATGAGGAGAACCTGGCGCGCACGCGGCTGCTGCCGAAAATCTTCGCCACCGCGACCCTGCGCTTTCGCGAGGGGATGGCGAGCGGCGTGGTCGGCTCGCAACTCACCACCCGCAACATGATCGCGCAGATCGATGCGCTGCTCGCGCAGAAGGTTTCCGAGACGCCGTTGACCGGACCGACGCGCGCATTCCCCAAGACTTTCGACGCCGCAACCCGTCGCCGCCTGACCGCGGCCTATGGCGCAGCGATCAGCCGCGAGGTGTTTCCCGCCTATCGCAAGCTGCGCGCTTTCCTGGGCGACGAGTACCTGCCTGCTGCGCGCGCGCAGGTCGGGCTTTCGGCCATGAAGGGCGGCGATGCGCTGTACCGCTTCGACGTGCTCAGCCAGACCGGCACCGACCTGACCCCCGAAGCGATCCATAACCTGGGCCTATCCGAAGTCGCACGGATCCGCGGCGAGATGGACAAGGTCAAGCTCGAGCTGGGGTACACCGGCTCGCTCAAAGACTTTTTCGAGGAAATCCGCACCAACCCAAAGTACCACCCGACCACCCGCGAGCAGCTCAGCGCCGGGTTTGCCGATGTCGGGCGCAAGGTCGATGCGCAGATTCCGCGCTACTTCTCGACCGTGCCCAAGGCCAAACTCGAAATCCGGCCCTACCCGGCTTATTCGGAGAAATACGAGGCGGGCGGCAGTTACGAGAGCGGCGCGCCCGACGGCAGCCGCCCCGGGGTGTTCTATTTCAACGCCTATGACCTGCCGAGCCGGTTCCTGACCGGGATCACCACGCTCTATCTCCACGAAGGCGCGCCCGGGCACCACTTCCAGATCAGCCTGGCGCAGGAGAACCCGAACCTGCCCGATTTCCAACGGTTCGGCGGCAACACCGCGTACGTCGAAGGCTGGGCGCTGTACGCCGAGACGCTCGGCTACGAGATGGGCTTCTACACCGATCCGCAGCAGCACTGGGGCACGCTCGACGACGAGATGCTGCGGGCGATGCGGCTAGTGGTCGATACCGGGCTGCACACCAAGGGCTGGAGCCGCGAACAGTCGATCGATTACATGCTCGGCAATTCGGGCATGGGCCGCACCGACGCGACCGCCGAAGTCGAGCGCTACATCGCGATCCCCGGCCAGGCGCTGGCTTACAAGATCGGTTCGATGACCATCCAGCGTCTGCGCCACAAGGCCGAGAAGGAGCTTGGCGGCAAATTCGACGTGCGTGCATTCCATGAACAGGTGCTGGGTTCGGGCGCGCTGCCGATGGCGGTGCTCGAGGCCAAGATCGAGCGCTGGATTTCGGCGGAGAAGCGGCGCTAGGCTTGCGGTCGGTGCAACTGCACCGCGTCGGCCTCCAGCGCCTGCTCGATCACCGTCTCGTTGGCCAGCGCCGCCTCCTCGACCGAGCCCTGCATCTGGCCCATCTTGTTGAACAGCTTATCGACCTTGCGGTGCAAGCGCAGGATCTCGACCGTGGTGCGCAAATTCACCTCATAGTCGTGGCGGTTGGAGATGCGGTCTTTCTTGGCCTGTCGGTTCTGACTCATCATGATGATCGGCGCCTGAAACGTTGCGATTGCCGACAGCATCAGGTTGAGAAAAATGTAGGGAAATGCGTCCCAAGCCATGCCCAGCTTCGTGGCCAACGGCCCGTTTATCAGCATCCACGCACCAAGGATCGCG
>JANMPV010000399.1:0-12126 GCA_031370045.1 Novosphingobium sp.
GGCCCAACCGACGGTGCATCCTACAGCCGACCGTGCAGTGCGCTAGCTTGGTTGGGCCCCGGCCTGCGCCGGGGCGACGGTTAGAGAGTGAGGAGGCGTCTGGCTTCGTCGCAATCCGCCTTCATTTGCGCCTTGAGCGCATCGAGCGAATCGAACTTCGCTTCGGGGCGGATGAAGTGGTGGAAGGCGACCTCGATCTCCTGCCCGTAAAGGTCTTCGGCAAAATCGAAAAAGTATGGCTCAAGCAATTCCTTGGGCGGATCGAACGTCGGCCGCACCCCCAGGTTGGCCGCACCGTGCAACACCCGGCCATCGGAGAGCCGCCCCGTGACCGCGTAGATCCCGTAGCGCGGACGCAGATAGCTGCCGAGCGGCAGGTTGGCGGTGGGATAGCCCAAAGTGCGGCCAACCTTGTCGCCGTGTTCGACCGTGCCGCGAACCGCGAACGACCGGGTCATCAGCCGCGCGGCCTCTGCGCAATCGCCCTGCTGGAGCGCCTTGCGGATGCGGCTGGAGGATACCGCCTCGCCACGATCCATCACCGGGCCGACTGTGCGCACCCCGATCCCGCATTGCGCCCCGACCTCGCGCAGCACCGCAATATTGCCGCCACGCGCCTTGCCGAAGGTAAAGTCCTCGCCCGTCACCACCCCGCCCGCGCCGATCCGCTCGCCCAGCAACTTCGCCACGAAATCGGCCGCGGTGGTGCCCGCCAGATCGCCGTCGAAGTGGAACACCAGCATCGCATCGGCCCCGGCGGCGACAAACAGCGCCTCGCGCTGATCGAGCGTGGTCAGCCGGAACGGCGCGGCAGCGGGCACGAAGTGGCGCACCGGATGCGGATCGAACGTGGCAACGATCGCCGGACGGCCCTCGGCCTTGGCCCAGGCAATCGCTTCGCCAGCCACCGCCTGGTGTCCCAGATGGAACCCGTCGAAATTACCCAGCGCCAGGATCGCGCCGCGCAAGTGCTCGGGCGCCTCGTCGCGCGAATCGAGCCGGGGGATCACGGCGCGCGCGGCCCCTGCGGCATAATCCCTGCAGCGATCACGCGCACCGCGTTGCCGCCCATCACCGCGCGGATTTCGTCGGGAGTGAAGCCCTCATCGAGCAGCGCCTGGGTCATCTGCACGAGCTGGCCGGTGTCGAACCGGACGGTCGTCGCGCCGTCAAAATCGCTGCCGAGCGCGACGTACTCGATGCCCACCAGGTCGCGGACGTACTTCATCGCGCGGGCGGTGGCGCGCGGGTCGGTGCTGCACACCGCGCCGTCCCAATAGCCGATCCCGACCACCCCGCGGGTTTTCGCCACGCTCCTGATCTCGTCATCGGTGAGGTTGCGGTTGACCTTGCACGTTGCCTGGACCCCGCCATGGCTGGAGACCACCGGACGCCGCGCCATCGCCAGCACATCGGCGACGCAGGCGTGGCTGCAATGCGCGATATCGACGATCATGCCCTTGGCTTCCATCCGCCGCACGATGTCGCGCCCGAACGGAGTCAGCCCGCGCTTGGCAAGGCCGTGCATCGACCCGGCGAGCTGGTTGTCGAAGAAGTGGGTGAGCGAAGCCATGCGGAACCCCGCGGCGTAAAGCGTGTCGAGATTGGCGGCCTTGCCCTCGAGGTCCTGCAACCCCTCGATGCTGAGCATCGCGCCGACGGGTGGCTTGGCCCTGGCCCGCGCGGCAAGCAACGCCTGGAAGTCACCGGGGCTGGCGACTTTGCGCAGCGCTCCGCCCGCTCCCGCCACCGCGCGATCGAGCCTGGTGGCATGCCACAGCGATCGCTCGAGCAGCGAACCCCACGTCCGCAGCGGTTGAAGCTGGGCGACGGCCAGCAGCGTGATGTTATCGGTGTCGCCCGAATTGGCGTCGTAATTCTGCCCGCGCGGGGTCTTGGTGACGCTCGAGAACACCTGGAGCGCGACGTTGCCCGCGGCAAGCCGCGGCAGGTCTTCGTGCCCGCGGTCGGCGCGCTTCAACAAATCGCGGTTCCACATCAGCGTGTCCGAGTGGAGATCGACGATCGTCAGCGTCCGGTGCAGCGCGCGCGCCTCGGCACCCACCGCGATCAGCGGCTGGCCGTCGATGCGGTTCATTCCCGCCTCGATCCGCCCCGGCGCGATCGTGAAAAACGCCGCTGCCGCAATCGCCAGCAGGGCCAGTGCGCGCCATCCCCACTTACGCATCAGACGCGCTCCAGCGTGACGAAATCGTACGGCGGCTCGCCCTCGAGCGGTTCTTGCGCCACCCGCCGCACTTCGCGCCAGCGCGCCGGGTCGAATCCGGGCATCGCGGTGTCGCCGGGGATCGGGGCGTTGATCTCGGTCAACTCGATCCGCGTCGCCAGCGGCTCGAACAGCGCGTAGATTGCCGCCCCGCCGATCACCGCGACATCGGCCCCGCCCGCATTGGCGATCCACAGCGCGGAGTCCTCATCCTGCGCGACATCGACGCCCTCGGCCGACCACCCGGCATCGCGGGTGATCACGATGTGGCGGCGGCGCGGCAGCGTGCCGGGCAGGCTGGCGAAAGTCTTGCGTCCCATGATCACCGTCTTGTCGAGGGTGAGCTGGCGGAACCGGCGCATGTCGGCGGGGATCTTCCACGGCAGGCCGCCGGCGTTGCCGATGGTGCCATTGGTGGCGCGCGCGACAACCAGGAACAGGCCGGGGATCGGAGCAGTCATAGCGTCAGCCCAAGTTCGAGTCGCGTCACATGGCCCATCTTGCGCCCGGGCCGGGCGGCTGCCTTGCCGTAAAGGTGGAGCCGATTGGCCGGATCGGTCAGGATCGCCGCCCAGTCTTCCGCCGCATCCCCGATCACGTTGCGCATTTCCACGCCTTTCGCGGCCAGCGCGGTGTCGCCCAGCGGCAGGCCGCAGATCGCGCGGATGTGGTTCTCGAACTGGCTGGTGAGCGCACCCTCGATCGTCCAGTGCCCCGAATTGTGCACGCGTGGCGCCATCTCGTTGAACACCGGGCCTTGCGCCGTGGCGAAGAATTCCAGCGTGAGCACGCCGACGTAGTCGAGTGCTTCGGCCACTTTGCGCGCCAGATCGCGCGCAGCGGGGATTTGCTCGGCGACGGCTGCGCTGGCGGGCACGGTCGAGCGCGCCAGGATACCGCCCTTGTGGACGTTTTCGGCGCTGTCCCAGAAGCGGATGTCGCCATCGCCGCCGCGCACCAGGATGACCGAGAATTCGGCGATGAAATCCACCAGTGCCTCATAGATCAGCGGCTTGGCGGGCAGGTCGAGCGCGGCGGCATCGGCGGGCGTAGCGATCCGCCACTGCCCTTTGCCGTCATATCCGTCGCGGCGGGTTTTCAAGATACCAGGTGCGCCGACTTTCGCGATTGCCGCATCCAAGTCGGCAGGCGAATCGACCTCGGCATAGGCCGCAGGCACCCCGCCATGACTTTCGGCACAGCGCTTTTCGGCGAGCCGGTCCTGCGCGATCTCCAGCGCGTGAAGATTGGGCAAAACCCGCGCCTCGCCCAGCGCGGCGAGCGGCGCGACGGGGACATTCTCGAACTCATAAGTGATAACCGCGCAATCGCGCGCGAATTTCGCCAGCGCCTCGGCGTCGTACCACCCCGCGCAGGTGAACCCGCCGCAGACTTCGGCGGCGATGCTGTCGGCCTCGGGCGCATAGACGTGCGCGCGATAGCCGAGCTGCGCCGCGGCCATCGCCAGCATCCGCCCGAGCTGCCCGCCGCCAAGGATGCCGATGGTTTCGCCCGGCGGGATCATGGGTGGCGTGCGGCCTTCGACAGGCTCAGGCTGAGCGGGTGTTTGGCATTACTCAAGAACCGCACATGCTGAGCCTGTCGAAGCACAGCCACCAAACCCGGCGTCATTCTGGCCGCTCCGCTACGCCAGCAGTCTGCGCTGCGCGATATGCCTTGAGCCGCCCCGCCAATGCCTCGTCCGAAAGCGCCAGAATCGCAGCCGCCAGCAGCCCGGCGTTGGTCGCGCCCGCCTCGCCGATGGCGAGCGTGCCGACCGGGATTCCCGCGGGCATCTGGACGATCGAGAGCAGCGAATCCTGGCCCTTGAGCGCCTTGGACTCCATCGGCACCCCCAGCACGGGCAGGTGGGTCATGCTCGCCACCATGCCTGGGAGGTGCGCCGCCCCGCCCGCGCCCGCGACGACCACCTTGAACCCCGCCTCCGCCGCGCCCTTAGCGAATGAGGCCAGCCGATCGGGCGTGCGGTGCGCCGAAACGATCCACGCCTCGTAAGCCACGCCCAGCGCATCGAGCGCGTTGGCGGCGCGTTGCATCGTCGGCCAGTCGGACTGGCTGCCCATCACGATCGCCACCAGCGGCTGCTGCCCCATGCTCTCCCCCTTTCGCCCCCGCCTCAGTGCTCGGCGAGATAGTAGCGGGCGATCACCGCCAGGTCTTCGCCCAATTCATAGATCAGCGGCTGCCCGGTTGGTATCTCGAGGCTCGGAATCTCCGCGTCGGAAATGCCCGAAAGATGCTTTACCAGCGCGCGCAGGCTGTTGCCATGGGCCGAGACGATGACTGTCTCGCCGTCGCGCAGCGCGGGCGCGATTTCGCTCTCGTAATAGGGCAGGACGCGGGCGATGGTGTCCTTCAGGCTCTCCGCCGCGGGGACCGCAATCCCGGCGTAGCGCGGGTCCGACGCCAGATCGAATTCGCTGCCCGCTTCCATTGGCGGCGGCGGGATATCGAAGCTGCGGCGCCAGATGTGGACCTGTTCGGCGCTGTGCCGGGCCGCGGTCTCGGCCTTATCAAGCCCGGTCAGCCCGCCATAGTGGCGCTCGTTGAGCTTCCAGTTTTTGGTTTCGGGGATCCACAGCCGCCCGCACGCCTCGAGCGCGAGGTGCAGCGTCTTGATCGCGCGGATCTGGAGCGAAGTGAACGCCAGCGTGGGGAACAGACCCTTCGCGGACAGCAGCTCGCCCGCCGCCCAAGCCTCGGCAGCGCCCTTTTCGGTGACGTCGACATCCCACCACCCGGTGAAGCGGTTCTCGAGGTTCCACTGCGACTGGCCGTGGCGGATCAGGATCAGGCGCGGCATTGCGGCTCCGTGCGGGTCGGGCGGGGAGCGCGACGCCCTAGCCGCGCCCATCAGGTTTGGGAAGGGTTGGGGTCGCTTTGGGAAGGGACCGGCGCAGGGGTATCCCCCCGCTCGATCTCGCGCGCCTGATCCTTGCGGCGGCGCAAGTTTGCGCGCAGTTGCGCGGCGAGGCGTTCTTCTCGCGTCGGCTTGGGCGGACCATCGGTCATGCCCCCAGCTTGACAAACCACGAGGCCCCCCGCAATAGCGCGCCGCCGCTCGCCCCCCTTCGGCCAGCGCGTTCGCGGAAATGGTTGGCTGCTGTAGCTCAGTGGTAGAGCGCATCCTTGGTAAGGCTGAGGTCGGGAGTTCAATCCTCCCCAGCAGCACCATTTTCCCTCCCACTTATGGCACCAGAACCGTCGAACCGGTGGTGAGCCGCGCTTCGAGATCGCGGTGGGCCTGCGCCGCTTCGCGCAGAGGATAACGCTGGCCGATGGTTACGGTCAGCACCCCGCTGCCGATCAGGTCGAACACCCGCTTGACCCCTGCGGCGGCTTCGGCGGGATCGCGGTAATAGTCGAACAGCGTCGGGCGGGTGACGAACAGCGAGCCTTTCTGCGCGAGCACGCCCAGGTTCACGCCGGTCACCGCGCCCGAAGCATTGCCGTAGCTGGCGATGATCGCGCGTGATGCGGCCGAATCGAGCGAGGCTTGCCATGTGTCCTTGCCGACCCCGTCGAACACCGCGCGCACGCCCGCGCCGCCGGTCAGTTCGCGGACCCTGGGCGCGACCTCGTCGCGGTCGTAGCGAATCACGTGGTCGGCCCTTGCGGCCAGCGCAACTTTTGCCTTGGCGTCGCTCGAAACGGTGCCGATCACGAACGCGCCGACATTCTTGAGCCACTGGACCAAGAGTAACCCGACCCCGCCCGCAGCGGCGTGGACCAGCACCGGCCATCCCGCTTCAACCTTGGCACAACGCTCGACCAGCGCCTCCACGGTGCAGGCCTTGAGCAAGGCGGCGGCGGCAATCTCGTCGGAAACGTTGGCCGGGATGCGGAACAGTAAGGTGGCCGCGATGTTGCGCGCTGTGGCGTAGGCGCCCGGACCGCTGAAGGTGCAGACCCGGTCGCCCGGCGCGAATCCGGCCACGCCTTCGCCGACCGCCTCGACCACGCCGGCCGCTTCCATTCCCAACCCCGATGGCAGCTTTACCGGGTAGAGCCCGCCGCGGTGATAGGTGTCGATGAAGTTGAGGCCCACCGCAGTGTTGCGCATCCGCACTTCGCCGGGGCCGGGCGGCGGCAGCTGTGGGTCGCGCCACTGGATGACTTCGGGTCCGCCCTGCACTTCGATAAAGGCCGCGATCTCGCTCATGCGCGCAGCTCGGCCCATTCGGGGTGGCGGCGGAAGGCGGCTTCGACGTAGCTGCACTGGGGGACGATCTTGTCACACGCCGCGCGCGCATCGGCGATCAGCGCCTCGACCAGTCTGGCGGCAATGCCCTTGCCGCCGATCTCGGGCGGAACCAGAGTGTGGTCGGCGATCAGGGTGGTCCCGCGCCGTAGATAGGTCAGCCGCCCGATAGCATCGCTGCCGGCAACCGCCGCGCGGTATTCGCCTGTCGCACCTTCGTCGAGGCGGGTGATTGTGATGCCGTCCATGAAATCTCCTTTGCTTGACCGCCAACGCGCGGACCCTATCAGCGGCTCCCATGCGGTTCTTCTCCGATAACGCGGCCTCGGTCCATCCCCGTATCTGGGAGGCGCTGAAGGCTGCCGATGCGCCCGATACGGCCTACGATGGCGACGCCTTGTCGGCGCGGCTCGACGCGGCGTTTTCGCAAGCCTTCGGGGTCGAATGCGCGGCGCTGTGGGTGGCGACGGGGACCGCAGCCAATTGCCTGGCGCTGGCCGCGCTGTGCCCGCCGCATGGCGCGGTGCTGTGCCACCGCGAGGCGCATATCGAGGTCGACGAGGGTGGCGCGCCGGGGTTCTACACCCACGGGGCCAAGCTGCTGCTGGTCGATGGCGATGGCGCCAAGCTGACACCGGAGGGTCTGGCGGCGACGCTCGCGCCGATCCGAGACGATGTCCACCAGGTCCAGCCGCACGCGCTCTCGCTGACCCAGGCGAGCGAGTATGGCCGGGTCTACACCCCCGCAGAGATCGCGGAACTGGCTGCCTTCGCCAGCGAACGCGGGCTGGGGCTGCACATCGACGGGGCGCGCTTTGCCAACGCGGTCGCGAGCGTTGGGTGCGCTCCGCTCGACGCCTGCAAGGGCGCTGCCGCGCTGAGCTTCGGTTGCGTCAAGAACGGCGGGATGAACGCGGAAGGCCTGGTGCTGTTCGACCCGGCGCTGGCCGATCTGGTGAAATATCGCCGCAAACGCGCGGGGCACCTTCAATCGAAAGGCCGTTTTGCTGCTGCGCAGCTTTTGGCAATGCTCGAGGGTGACTTGTGGCTGACAAATGCCCGCAGCGCCAACGCCGCTGCCCAGGAAATCGCCTCCGCCTGCGGTGAGCGCTTGCTCCATGCCGTCGAGATCAACGAGATTTTCGTCGCGCTGGCCCCCACCGAAGCTGCCGCGCTGCGCGCGCAAGGCTTCGATTTCTACGACTGGCCCGCCCCCGCCGACAAACCGGGCGGCGCGCGGCTGGTGACGAGCTGGAACAGCCGGGCGGAGGATGTGAGCGCACTCGCCCGAGCGATCGCCATCCTGTGACACGAGCACTGTGACTTCCGGTCCGCACCCGCCGCACGCGCTGCTGCGCCCGCGCATCCTGCTGCCGTTCGTGTTCGTCACGCTGGTGTGGGGTTCGACCTGGCTGGTGATCAAGGATCAGATCGGCAGCGTGCCGCCAAGCTGGTCGGTCACCTGGCGGTTCGCGCTCGCCGCGGTGGGGATGACTGTGCTGGCGCTGGTCCGGCGCGAATCGCTCAAGCTTGACGCCACCGGCCACCGGCTCGCGCTGGTCGTTGGGCTGTTCCAGTTCGTGTTCAACTTCCAGTTCGTTTATCGCGCCGAACACTTTCTGACCTCGGGCATCGTTGCAGTGCTGTTCGCGCTGTTGCTGGTGCCGAACGCGCTGCTGTCGTGGGCTTTCCTGGGCCATCGCCCAACCCGGCGGTTCCTGATCGGAAGCGCAATCGCGCTGGCGGGGATTGCGCTGCTCTTAGCACACGAGTTCCGCATTGCCCCGCCCGGCGGCAGCGTCTGGCTGGGCATCGTCCTGACCATACTCGGAATCCTCTCGGCTTCTGTCGCCAATGTCATCCAGGCGAGCGCGGCGGCGCGGGCACAGGCGGTCGTCCCGCTGCTGGCGTGGGCGATGACCTATGGGGCGCTGGCCGACGCGGTGTTCGCGTGGGTCACCGCCGGGCCGCCGCAATGGGAGCCGCGACTGGGGTATTTCGCCGGGATCGCCTACCTCGCGCTGGTCGGTTCGGTGGCGACATTCCCGCTCTACTTCAACCTGATCCGCGAGCTCGGTCCGGGGCGTGCCGCTTACAATGGGGTGGCGGTGCCGGTCGTCGCGATGGGGCTGTCGACGCTGTTCGAAGGCTATCGCTGGACGCTGCTGGCGGCGGGCGGAGGCGCGCTGGCGCTGGCCGGGCTGATCGTCGCCCTCAGGGCGCGCAATCCCTCGACGTAGGTCGGATAGACAGGCCCCCAGCCGAGCACCCGCTTCGCCTTGCCATTCGCGACCCGACGATTCTCGGCATAAAACGCCCGCGCCATCGGCGAAAGGTTCGCCTGCTCAAGCGAGAGAAGCGGCGGCGGGGCGCGGCCGAGCAGGCGACAGGCCTCTTCGATTACGGCGTTCTGGCTGGCGGGCAAGTTGTCGGCGAGGTTGTAGACCCCTGTTGGCGCGGTGAACCCGGCAGTCACCCCGCTGACGATATCCTCGACATGGATGCGGCTGAACACTTGCCCAGAATTGCCCGGCAAAGACGCCAGATCGATACGATGCGCCGCGCCGCTTGCCACCCGCTCGAGCGGGCTGCGGCCGGGGCCATAGATCCCGGGCAGGCGAAACACATGAGCGCCCGCGCTTTGCCAGGCGAGGTCGGCCTCGGCGCGCGCGGTGCGGCGCCCGGTTCCAATTGGTGCGCTTTCATCGACCCACGCCCCGCCGGTATCGCCATACACGCCCGTCGAAGAGAGATAGCCGATCCATTTGTCACCCAGCGCCTCTCCATAGGTATCGAGCACCAGATCGCCGCCGGTCGCGATCGGGGGCACCGAGGACAGCACATGGCTCGACCCGGCCAGCGCCGACTCGACCGCCGCCGAGTCGCCAAAGTCGAGATCGCCGTCGCGCCCGGTGGCGCAAATCGTCCAGCCTGCGCCGCGCAACCGTGCAGCGAGCGCTTTGGCGGTGTAGCCGAGGCCGAAGATCAGCATTTGCTGCATGGGGAATGCACACTCCGATTGCGATCAGCGATTGCGCGGCCTAACCCTATCGAGCGCATCGCAGTTCCGGGCAAGCCGGACGCCGTTCGAAGCGCTGGGGCGCGCTCCGCTCGATCCGGGCGGGACAGGGAGAATATCCAAAGCCATGACCGAAGTCGCCCAGCACCCCTCGACCCCGCCCGGCAACACCCAGACCGCCGACGCGGCGATCCCGCCACAGAACCCCGCCACGGTCAGCCGCAAGGACTATCGCGCCCCGCCGTGGCTGGTCCCCGATATCGCGCTCGATTTCGCGCTCGATCTGGAAACCACGCGGGTGCGCTCGACGCTGACGGTCGAGAAGAACCCTGCCGGTGACGGCAGCGCGACCTTGCGCCTCGATGGCGACGGGCTGGCGGTGACCTCGCTCACGCTCGATGGCCGCAACTTCAATTCGTGGGCGATGGACGGTGACGATCTGCTGATCGATCTGCCCGGCGAGCGCCACACGATCGAGATCGAGACCCGCATCCACCCCGCCGCCAACAGCCAGCTTTCGGGGCTCTATGCCTCGAACGGAATGCTCTGCACCCAGTGCGAGGCCGAAGGCTTCCGCCGCGTCACCTTCTTCCCCGACCGTCCCGACGTGCTCAGCAAATACAGCGTGCGACTGGCAGCGGATAAAACCCGCTTTCCGGTGCTGCTCGCCAACGGCAACGAGGTGGCAACGGGCGAAGACTTCGCGCGCGATGGCGACGGCAGCCACTGGGCGCAGTGGGACGATCCCTGGCCCAAGCCGAGCTATCTGTTCGCGCTGGTCGCGGGCGAACTTCTGTCGAACAAGGACAGCTTCGTCACCCAATCGGGCCGCAAGGTCGATCTGGCGATCTACACCCGTCCCGGCGACGAAACCCGCTCCGGCCACGCGATGACCAGCCTGATCGCCTCGATGAAATGGGATGAGGAGGCCTATGGCCGCGAGTATGACCTCGACGTGTTCAACATCGTCGCGGTCAGTGATTTCAACGCCGGCGCGATGGAGAACAAGGGCCTCAACATCTTCAACACCCGCTACATCCTGGCCGATCCCGAGACCGCCAACGACGGCGATTACGACGCGATCGAGGGCGTGGTCGGTCACGAATACTTCCACAACTGGTCGGGCAACCGGGTGACCTGCCGCGACTGGTTCCAGCTGAGCCTAAAGGAAGGCTTCACCGTGCTGCGCGACCAGCAATTCAGCGCCGCCCGCGGATCGCCCCCGGTCAAGCGGATCGAGGATGTACGAATCCTGCGCGGCAACCAGTTTCCCGAGGATTCGGGCCCGTTGGCGCATCCGATTCGCCCCGATTCGTATCAGGAAATCAGCAACTTCTACACCTCGACCGTCTATAACAAGGGCGCCGAGGTGATCCGCATGATGACCGTGCTGGCGGGCAAGGAGGCGTTCCGCAAAGGCACCGACCTGTATTTCGAACGCCACGATGGCGAGGCCGCGACGTGCGAGGATTTCGTCGTCGCGATCGAGGACGGCGCGGGGCTCGACCTCACCAAATTCCGCCGCTGGTACGAACAGGCGGGCACGCCCAAAGTCGAATTCGCCAGCAGCCACGATGCGGCGAGCGGTGAGGTCACGCTGACGCTCAAGCAGACCGTGCCGCCCACCCCCGGCCAGCCCACCAAAGTGCCGATGCCGATCCCGCTGCGCACCGCGCTGTTCGACCGCGCCACGGGGGCGAACCACGGCGAGCAGCTGCTGGTGCTCGACGAGGCGCAGGCCGAATACAAGTTCACTGGGTTCAAGGACGCTCCGGTGATTTCGCTCAACCGCGGCTTTTCAGCCCCGGTCGCAATCGCCACCCAGCCGCCCGCCGCCGATCTGCTGTTCCTGGCCGAACACGACGACGATCCGTTCGCGCGCTATGAAGCGATGCAGCAACTGGTGGTCCAGCACCTCGTGGGCGTAGTCACCGGGACCGTCGCTGGCGTTGCCATCGATTGCGGTCGCAAGGCCATCGGCGAGGCGTTCGCCGCGATCCTGGCCGATTCCAAACTCGACGACCTGATGCGCGGCGAGCTGGTGATCCTGCCGGGCGAGACGTATCTGTCCGAGCAGCTTCTCGTCAACGAACCCGCCAAAGTCCACGCGGCGCGCGAGGCTTTGAAAGCCTGGCTGGGGACCACGCTGAGCGCCGAGCTGCGCGCGCTCCACGATCGGTGCTGCGCGGTGCCCTACAGCCTGTCGCCCGAAGCAAGAGGCGCACGCAAACTCAAGACCCAGGCGCTGGTCTATCTCGCCCCCGCCGACCGCGCCGAGGCGGTCCGCCGGGCCAAGGCGCAGTTCGATGGCGCGGACAATATGACCGACCGCCAGGGCGCGCTGATGGTGCTGTGCGGGCTGGATGTGCCCGAGCGCGCGGCGGCGCTGGCCGCGTTCCACGACAAGTTTGCGGGCAACGCGCTGGTGATCGACAAGTGGTTCTCGCTCCAGGCCGGCTCGCTCCACCCCGATGCGCTCGCCCAGACCAAGGCGCTGCGCCAGCACCCCGATTTCACGATGAGCAATCCCAACCGGGTGCGCGCGCTGTACATGGCCTTCGCCGCCAACCCGCAGGCGTTCCACGCCGCCGATGGCGCGGGCTATAAACTGATCGCCGACCTGATCCTCGAACTCGATCCGCTCAACTCGAACACCGC
>JANMPV010000416.1:0-4097 GCA_031370045.1 Novosphingobium sp.
CCTCACCCCCGAGGAAGTGAAAAGCTGGAAGCATGGCGATCGGCTGCTGCTCAACGGGGCGATGCTCACCGGGCGCGATGCCGCGCACAAGCGGATCCAGGATATGCTGGCGCGCGGCGAGGAGCTGCCGGTCGATTTCCGCGGCCGCGCGATCTATTACGTCGGACCGGTCGATCCGATCATGGGCGAGGTCGTCGGTCCCGCCGGGCCTACAACTGCGACGCGGATGGACAAGTTCACCGACATGATGGTCGGGCTCGGCCTCCTGGCGATGATCGGCAAAGCCGAGCGTGGCGAAGGCGCGACCAAGGTCATCGCCGAGCACAAGGTCGCCTACCTGATGGCGGTGGGCGGCGCGGCTTATCTGGTGGCGCGGGCGATCAAGGAATCGAGGGTGGTCGGATTCGAAGACCTGGGGATGGAGGCAATCTACGAATTCGTGGTCAAGGACATGCCGGTGACCGTCGCGGTCGATTCGGCGGGGCAGAACGTCCACCAGCTCGCGCCGATGGAGTGGAAGGAACGGATCGCGCGCGAGGGGTTGCTGGAGAAGGTGTGATCAGCCGGGGCGGACGGTAATCGACAGCCTAAATTGCCGCGCATGCCCGGCGGCGAGTTCGACCACGCCGGGCTTGTCGCGAAAATCGCCGGTGTAGCCGACCGGGTCCGCGATCCCCTGCCACGGCTCGAGGCACAGATAGTGCGCCCCCGGCTTTTGCCAGATGCCCAGTAGCGGGGCGTCGGGAAAGGCGAGATCGATCCACGATCCGCCCGGCGCCCCAAACGACAGCGCGCGGCTGGCGAGGCGGTCCCAGATCAACGCATCGGGCTCGAACAGTGTTGCAGTAGGCGTCAGGGTGGATCCTTCGACGGGAGACGGATGCGATTCGGCCATGAGCAGGCCTGACGAGGGATCGATACGGCGAATCGGCGCTGGTTCGGGTTGCGCGAACACCACGCGGTGCGCGTCCTTGTCCGCGCCGCCGGGTAATGGCCACGCGAATGCCGGGTGGAAGCCAAAGCTGAACGGCAGGGTCTGCTCGCCCCGATTGGTAACCGTGGCGGCGATCGCCAGCGTCGTCCCGGCGATGCGGAAATCGATGTCGAGCGCGAAGGTAAAGGGAAATATCGCGCGCGTTTGCGCCGAATCAGTCAGGCGGAACCGCGCGCTGTCTGGCGAGGCGGACAACACCTCGAACCGCGATTTGCGGGCAAAGCCATGCTTGGCCATCGCATATTCCTGCCCGTCGATGCGATAGCGGTTCCCGTTGAGCTTCCCGACGATCGGGAACAGCAGCGGCGCGTGCCCGCTCCAGAACGCCGGATCGGCGTCGGTCATATACTCCCGTCCGGCACGGTCGCTCAGCGACCACAGTTCCGCGCCCAACGGATCGATCTTCGCGGTCAGTTCACCCGAGGTAATTGCGACCAGGACGTCAGCCACGCAAGCTCGCGCCCAACTTCGCCGCCGCCGCCACTACGCGCTCGGCGATCGCCTTGAGCGCGGCTTCGTCGAAGCTCTTGTCCTGCGGCTGGAGGGTGACTTCGACCGCCAGCGATTTTTGCCCTTCGGGCACTCCGGGGCCGCGAAAGTTGTCGAACAGGCGGGCCGCGACGATGTTGACCTTGTCGCTGCTGCGCACCGCGCGGACCAGATCGCCCGCGGCCAGCGCCACAGGGACGAAGAAGGCGAAGTCGCGGGTGATCGCCTGCAGCGACTGCGGGGCATAGGCGGGTCGGGCGAACGCGGCGGCTTTGCGGACGGGGATGGCGTCGAGAAACACCTCGGCCATGGCCACCGGGCCGTCGAGATCGAACGCGCGCGCGGTCGCGGGATGGAGCATCCCGAACCGCGCCAGCACCGTCTTGGGGCCAAGCCGCAAGGTAGCCGACTGGCCGGGGTGGAACTGGGCGCCCGCTTCTCCCATCACCTGGAGATTGTCGATGGGCGCTCCCGCCTCGGCCAGCAGCGCGAGGGTTTCAGCCTTGGCGTCGAAGGCGTCGAAGCCTTGCGCCTTGCCGTCCGCCCAGCTTCGGGCGGTCTTCTCGCCAGCCAGCACCAGTCCCAGCGTGGGCCGCTCGGCATCTGCCAGATAGCGCCGCCCGACTTCGAACAGGCGCACGCTCGATGCGCCGCGATCGATGTTGCGGCGGGTCGCGGAAAGCAGGCCGGGCAGCAGCGAGGGTCGCATGACCTTGAGGTCTTCGCTGATCGGATTGGCGAGGCTCCATGCGCCGCCGCTGAAAGCTTCCGCCTCGGCGTCGTTGAGGAATGACCAGGTGATCGCCTCAACCAGCCCGCGCCCAGCGGCGGCGCGGCGGACTTTTCGCTCCAACGCTTGTGCCGGAGTGGCGGTGGGCCGCGCCACGCCATCTGCGCGCGGCAGCGGGGTCGAGGGCACGTTGTCGAGCCCGTGGATGCGCACGACCTCTTCGACCAGATCGGCGGCGCCATCGATGTCGGGGCGCCAGCCGGGTGTGGTGACGGCCCAGTTTGCTTGGTCTTCGACCACCGAAAAGCCCAGCGATTCAAGGATTTCGCGCTGGCGTGACGGCGTGACGTCAACCCCGCCAAGTCTTCCGCACAGCGCCGGATCATAACTCACCGTATGCTGCGCTGCGGGCAGCGCTCCGGCGCGTACAATGGCCGATGCCTCGCCCCCGCAGAACTCCAGGATCAGTGCAGTCAGCAGGTCCAGCCCCGGCTCGACGAACCCCGGATCGACCCCGCGCTCGAACCGGCTGCGCGCATCGCTCGCCAGCGCCAGCGTCTGGCCGGTGCGCGCGATCCGCGCGGGATCGAAATAGGCGACTTCGAGCAGCACGTCGCGCGTCGCTTCCGAACAGCCCGAATGCTCGCCGCCCATGATCCCGGCGATGTCGTGGACGCCGGTGTCGTCGGCGATCACGGTCATCTGCTGGTCGAGCAGGAAATGCTTGCCGTTGAGCGTCGTCACGCCTTCGCCGTCCACAGCTCGCCGCGCGATCACCGCGCCGGTCAGTTTGGCCAGGTCGTAGGCGTGCGCCGGGCGGCCCCAGCCGAGCATCAGAGAGTTCGTGATGTCCACCAGCGCCGAGATCGGGCGCTGCCCCGCGCTTTTGAGCCGCGCCTGCATCCATGCGGGCGAGGCGCCGTTGGTCACCCCGCGAATCACCCGGCCATAAAACGCGGGGCAGCCTTCGGGGTCGTCGGTGCGGATTTCGGTGGGGCACGGGAAGCTTCCGGCAACCGTTTCGATCGCGCGCGGCTTAAGCTTGCCCAGACCCGCCGCGGCCAAGTCTCGCGCTATGCCGTGAACGCCCATGCAATCGGGCCGGTTGGGGGTGATGCTGACATCGAACACCGGGTCCGATCCGGCGTAATCGGCATAGGCCGCGCCGACCGGTGCATCGCCGGGCAATTCGATGATCCCATCGTGCTCGTCGCCAAGCTCAAGCTCGCGCACCGAACACATCATGCCGTTCGATTCGACCCCGCGGATCGCGCTTTTCTTGAGCTCGAACCCGCCCGCCGGGACCACCGCGCCGGGCAGGCCAAGCACCCCGATCAGCCCAGCGCGTGCGTTGGGCGCCCCGCACACCACCTGGAGCGGCGCGCCGTCTCCGGTATCGACGCTGAGCACTTGTAGTTTGTCGGCGTTGGGGTGGCGTTCGGCGGTCAGCACGCGGGCGATGCGGAAACCTGCCAGCCGCGCCGCCGGGTCTTCGACCCCTTCGACTTCAAGCCCGATCGCGTTGAGCTTGGCCGCGATCGCCGCAACGTCGGCATCGGTCTCGAGAAAGTCCTTCAGCCAGGAGAGCGAGAACTTCATGCGCGCGCTCCCACGCCCGCTGACAGCGTCGGCACGTCGAGCGCGGAAAAGCCATAGTGGCGCAGCCAGCGCAGATCGCCGTCGAAGAACGCGCGCAAATCGTCCATTCCGTATTTGAGCATCGCCAGCCGATCGACGCCCACGCCGAACGCGAAGCCCTGCCATTCGGCGGGATCGAGCCCGCAGAATTCCAGCACGCGCGGACTGACCATCCCGCTGCCGAGCAGCTCCATCCAGCCGTGCCCCGGCGCATCGCCATCGCCGCCCAGCACACGCCGTCCGTTG
>JANMPV010000420.1:0-2334 GCA_031370045.1 Novosphingobium sp.
GAGGAACAGCCCGGCGCGCAGCAGCCAGCGCGGGCGCAGGCCTTTGCGATGCGGCAGCACGAAGCGCAGCGGCCAGATCACATGCGGGGCGATGGCCCACAGCCGTTCGCGCTCGCTCAGCGCCTCGCGCACCAGCGCGAATTCGTAATGCTCGAGATAGCGCAGGCCGCCGTGGATCAGCTTGGTCGAGGTCGACGAGGTGCCGCGCGCCAGATCGCCGCGTTCGAGCAGCAGCACTTTGGCCCCGCGCCCCGCAGCGTCGCGCGCGATCCCCGCGCCGTTGATCCCGCCGCCGATGACCGCGATGTCGTAGGGGGCGTCGGCGCTCATACCAGCCATCTGGCAAAAGCCAGCGCGGTGGCGAACGATGCGAGCGTCGCGGCGAGCGTCGGCACGGTCGCGCGCCAGCCTTCCTCGCGCAGCAGTTCCAGCCGCGAGCGCATCGCGGTGGCGGTCACCGCTACCAGCAGCAAGCCCTTGGACAGCGTCAGCAGCGAGGCCGACCACGTCGGGGGTACTGCGACCAGGCTGTTAAACGTGACCGTGGCGAGGAACGCGACGATGAACCAAGGCAGCGCCATCCGCCGCCACAGCGCGCGCGTCTGGCCGCTCTCGTCGCCCTCTTGTTCGCCCCGCCCGATCCACAGCGAGACCAGCGCCACGATCGGCGCGAGCAGCGCCACGCGCGCCAACTTGACGATCGTCGCGTGGCTGCCCGCAGCGTCGGAAAAGGCATAGCCCCCGCCGATCGCCTGCGCGACATCGTGGATCGAAGCGCCGATCAGGAACCCCGCCTGGCGATCGTTGAGCCCGAGCTCTGCGGCGAGCACCGGATAGATCGACATCGCGAGCGCGCTTGCCAGCGAAACCCCGACCAATGTCAGCGCGAATTGCGCCTGGCTCAGCCGACCCTTGCCGATCACCCCATACAACGCCAGCGCCGCCGAAGCTCCGCAGATCGCGGTCGCGCCGCCCGCCAGAATTCCGGCATAGCGGTCCTGCCCGGCGAGCCGCGCGCCGATCAGCGCGGCGGCGAATGCGGCCGCCATCACCACTAGCAATGCCATGAACGGCACCGGGCCGAGCGCCCCGATCTGCGCGAACGTCACCTGAAAGCCGAGCACGACGATCCCGATGCGCAAGAACGTGCGGCTGGCGAAATCGAGCCCGCGGTGCATCCGCGCGTCGTGGCCCAGAAAGCTCAGCGACAGCCCCACCAGCAGGCCGAGCAGGATGATCGGAAAGCCATAATGTTCGGACAGCCATGCCGCCGCCAGGCTGGCGGTGCCGCACACCGCCAGCCCCGGCCACAACGGATCGCGCGTCGCGACAATCCCACTCTCCGCGACGCTGAGATGCAGCTCGCCAAACAGGTCGCCGGCGTGGGCGGGATAGGAGCGACTGTCCGGCGGTGTCATATTGCCGCTTCCCTTATCCCGATGAAGCGTTACCCTGCAAGGCCGCAGGCGCCGACACAAGGCGCAACGGGTGAGGAGTGCGGATTTGGCGCAAGGTTTCGAACCCGGTGGGGCCGCCGACGCGGGGCTGGAACGATCGCGCAACCTCCTGATCGCACTGCTGTTTTTCGGCACGATCATCAACTATGTCGATCGTCAGGTATTGTCGCTGCTCAAGCCGACGATTTCTGCCGAATACGGCTGGGGCGATGCCGAATTCGCCCATTTCGCCTCAGCCAGCCAGCTTGCCGCCGCCGCCGCCTTGCTGTTCGTCGGCTGGCTGATCGATCGCTTCGGGGTGCGGATTGCCTATGGCGCGGCGGTCGCGATCTGGAGCGTGGCGGGGATGGGCCATGCGTTTGCCGCGACCGTCACCCAGTTCGTCACCGCACGCGTGGTGCTGGTCGCGGCCGAGGCGGTCAACACCCCGGCGGCGGTCAAGAGCGCGGCTCAGTACCTGCCGATCCAGCGGCGGACGATGGCGGTGGGGATCGTCAACACCGCGCCCAATCTGGGAAATATCATCGCCCCGTTGACCGTGGTGCCGTTCGCGGTGGCATTCGGGTGGAAGGCGGCGTTCCTCGTCACCGGCGCGCTGGGCTTTATCTGGCTGGCGTTGTGGATCGTCGGCACGCGCAACTTGCGCCCGCTGCCGCGCGCGGCTGCGGCTCCGGCAAGCATGGGTTATCGCGCCGCGCTGGCCGATCGCAAGACCTGGGCAATCGCCGGGGCCAAAGCGATCACCGACATGTTCTGGTGGTTCTTCACTTTCTGGCTGCCCGATCTGTTCCACAAGGTGTTCGACCTGTCGCAGTCCGAACTGGTCGGGCCGACCGCGCTGGCGTTTTCGCTCGCCGCGCTGGGCGCGCTGACCGCG
>JANMPV010000465.1:0-3029 GCA_031370045.1 Novosphingobium sp.
CACCAGAGCTGGCCCGAGCAATGGCCCGATGCCGCTCCCAAACCGGCCTATGATGCGATCATCGTGGGCGCGGGCGGGCATGGCCTGGGCGCGGCCTATTACCTCGCCAAAAAATACGGGATCAGCAATGTCGCGGTGATCGAAAAGGGCTGGCTGGGTGGCGGCAACACCGGGCGCAACACCACCATCATCCGCTCCAACTATCTCTACGATGAAAGCGCGCAGCTTTACGATCACGCGCTCAAACTGTGGGACGGGCTCAGCCAGGAGCTAAATTACAACACCATGTATTCCAAGCGCGGGGTGATGATGCTCGCGCACAATGTCCACGATATCCAGAGCTTCAAGCGCCACATTCATGCCAACCGGTTGAACGGGGTCGATAACGAATGGCTGACCGCGCAGCAGGCCAAGGACTATTGCCCGCCGCTCAATATTGAACCCGATGCGCGCTATCCGGTGCTGGGGGCGGCGCTGCAGCGGCGCGGCGGGACGGCGCGGCACGATACGGTGGCGTGGGGCTATGCCCGTGCCGCTGCCGCCTTGGGCGTCGATATCATCCAGAACTGCGCGGTAACCGGCATTCGCTGCGGCGCGGATGGGGCGATTGGGGGGGTCGAGACGACCCGCGGGTTCATCGCCTCGAAGCGGATCGGGGTTTCGGCGGCGGGCCACTCATCGGTGATCATGCAGATGGCGGGGCTCGATTTTCCGCTCGAAAGCTATCCGCTGCAGGCGCTGGTGTCCGAACCGGTCAAGCCGGTGTTTCCGTGCGTGGTCATGTCCAACACGGTCCATGCCTATATGAGCCAGTCGGACAAGGGCGAGCTGGTGATCGGCGCGGGGACCGATCAATATATCAGCTATTCGCAGCGCGGCGCGCTCCATATCGTCGAGCACACGCTGGCCGCGATTTGCGAGATTTTCCCGATTTTCCGGCGGATGCGGATGCTGCGCAGCTGGGGCGGGATCGTCGATGTCACCCCCGATCGCTCGCCCATTCTGGGCAAGACGCCGGTTCCGGGGCTCTATGTCAATTGCGGCTGGGGCACCGGCGGGTTCAAGGCCACTCCGGGTGCCGGCGATCTGCTCGCCTATACCATGGCCAAGGATGAGCCGCATCCGATCAACGCGCCCTTCAACCTCGACCGGTTCCGCACCGGGCGGTTGATCGACGAGGCCGCCGCAGCAGCTGTGGCGCACTGAAGTGCTGCTAATCCACTGCCCCTATTGCGACGAGCAGCGCGCCGAGCTTGAGTTCGCCTATGCGGGTCAGGCGCATATCGCCCGGCCTGCCGATCCCGCCGCGATGAGCGATGAGGACTGGCGATCCTACCTGTTCATCCGCGCCAATCCGCGTGGACGACACCACGAACGCTGGCGGCACATCCACGGCTGCGGGCGGTTTTTCAACGCGGTCCGCGATACCGTCAGCGACAAGTTCGAAGCGACCTACAAGGCGGGAGAGCCGCGGCGATGAGCGGCTGGCGGCTACCCACCGGCGGGCGGATCGATCGTAGCCGCCCGGTCGGCTTCAGCTTCGATGGCAAGCCCTTTGAGGGCTTTGCGGGGGATACACTGGCCTCGGCGCTGTTAGCGAATGGCGTCATGCTGCTGGGCCGCTCGTTCAAATACCACCGCCCGCGCGGGGTGTTGGGCGCGGGCAGCGAAGAGCCCAATGCGCTGGTATCGGTCACCCGCGGACCAGGGCGGTTCACCCCCAACCTGCGCGCGACCGGGGTGGAAATCCATGAGGGGCTCACCGCCACCAGCCAGAACCGCTGGCCCTCGCTTCGCACCGATCTGGGCGCAATCAACGACCGGTTGGGAATGTTTCTTCCCGCCGGCTTCTATAACAAGACCTTCATGTGGCCGCGCTCGTTCTGGGATCGGCTTTATGAACCCGCGATCCGCCGGATGGCCGGGCTGGGCGACGCGCCGACCGAGATCGATCCCGATCATTACGGCGCGACTTATGCCCACTGCGATCTGCTGATCGTCGGCGCGGGTCCGGCGGGGATCGATGCTGCGCTCGAAGCCTGCGGGACTGACGCCAGCGGCTTTGGCAAACGCGTAATCCTGATCGATGACCAGGATGAACCGGGCGGCGGCGCGCTGGCCGATCCGGCGCTGTGGCCGTGGCTGGAACAAAGCCTCAAGGATCTGGCCGCCGCGCCCAACATCACGATCCTGCGGCGGACCACCGCGTTCGGCTTTTACCACGATAACTTTATCGGTGCGGTCGAACGCCTGACCGATCATCTGGCTGAAACCGGAACGGGCGCGCGCGAAAAGCTGTGGCGGATCCGCGCGGGCGAGGTGATTTTGGCGCAAGGCGCGATCGAACGCCCGCTGGTGTTTGCGGGCAATGATGTGCCTGGCGTGATGCTGGCTTCTGCGGCGCGGACCTTCCTTCATCGATACGGCGTCGCGGTGGGCAAGCGCGTCGCACTGATGGCGGCGCACGACAGCGGCTGGCACGATGTCTTCGCGCTGGCCCGCGCCGGGGTGAGTATCGCCGCGATCATCGATGTCCGCGAGAGCGTGGATTTGGCGCTGCTGGCCGAGGCGGAGAAGCTGGCTTTTCAGGTCAAGCTGGGTCACAGCGTGATCGAGGTTCATGGCCGCCACGCGGTCAAAGGCATCACCGTCGCCCGCAACGATGGCTCGGGTGCGGCGCGGCTCGCTTGCGATGCGCTGCTGATGGCGGGTGGCTGGACGCCTTCGGTCCATCTGTGGTCGCACAGCAAGGGCAGCCTCGCATGGCGCGCTGATCTGGGGGCCTACGTGCCCGATCAGCCCAACGAAAACGTCCGCTGCGTCGGCGCCTGTGCGGGCCAGTGGAATTTCGGGGTCGGGCTGGTGATCGATGAACTGCCGACCCCGCTCGATCCCGCCCGGATCAAGGCTTTCGTCGATTTTCAGAACGACGTGACCGCCAAGGACATCCGCCTTGCGGTGCGCGAGGGGTTCAGGTCGATCGAGCATATCAAGCGCTACACCACCACCGGGATGGCAACCGATCAGGG
>JANMPV010000477.1:0-1726 GCA_031370045.1 Novosphingobium sp.
TGGAAGCGGGAAGCCTGATCGAAACCGGCCGCCCGCTCGACATCGCGTTGTCGGGCGAGGCGCTACTCGGGGTCCAGGCCGAGGACGGCGGCGAAGCCTATACCCGGCGCGGCGACCTGTCGCTTTTGCCCAGCGGTCTGCTGGTCAACGGCGAGGGCCGCCCGGTGTTGGGCGAAGGCGGACCGATTAGTGTACCGCCGGGCAGCGAGCTGTCGATCGCACCCGATGGCGCAGTGCTGGTCCGCGATGCCGCCACCCCCGATGCGCCGCTCGCCCAGCTCGACAAGCTGAGGCTCGCCAGCCCGGCGGGGAGCAAGATCGCCAAGGGCCTCGACGGCCTGTTCCGGGTGGAGGGGGGCGGCGTGCTGCCGACCGATCTCGAAGCCCGCCTGACCTCGAGATCGCTCGAGCAATCGAACGTCCGGCCCAGCGAAGTGCTGGTCCAGATGGTCGAAGCCCAGCGCCTCTACGACATGCGCACCAAGCTCGTCGCGACCGCCAAGGAGCTCGACGAAGGCGGCGCGGCGCTGATGCGTCTCAGCTGAAGGAAACCCGACAATGCCCACTTCCGCCCTTCACGTCGCCCGCACCGGGCTTGAAGCCCAAGACACGCGGATGCGTGTGATCGCCAACAACCTCGCCAACATCGGGACCACCGGGTTCAAGCGCGACCGCGCCAACTTCTCGACGCTCGCCTATCAGGACTCACGTGTCGCCGGGCAGCAATCGAGCAGCGAGAGCACGTACGCCACCGGGCTCAACCTGGGGACCGGGGTCAACATCCAGTCGACCACCCAGATCGTTACCCAGGGCACGCTCAACACCACCGGCAACGCGCTCGACCTCGCGCTCGACGGTGACGGCTATTTCCAGGTTTCGCTCCCCGGTGGGCGCCTGGCCTATACCCGCGCGGGCAACTTTTCACGCTCGGCCGAGGGCCAGCTGGTCACCGCGCAGGGCTATGCCGTGCAGCCGCCGATCACCGTGCCCGAAGGCGCCACCGCAATCACCGTGGCCACCGACGGCACCGTTTCGGCGAGCAGCGCTGAGGGCGGCGATCCCGCGCAGCTCGGCCAGATCACCGTGGCCAGCTTCGTCAACGCGGCCGGTCTGCAATCGCTGGGAGACAACTTCCTGGGTGAGACTGCGGCCAGCGGCCAGGCCCAGATCGGCCCCGCAGGGGATGCCGGGCGCGGGCACATCCGCCAGGGCATGCTCGAAGCCTCGAACGTCAACGTCGTCGAAGAGCTGGTCGACATGATCGAATGCCAGCGCGCCTACGAGATCAATTCCAAGATGATCTCGGCAGTCGACGAGATGCTCCGCAACGCGAATCAAACGCTGTGACGCGCGTCTCCACCAGTTTTGTCGCCGCCGCGCTGGCCCTCCTGGCTAGCGCGGCACCCGACGCTTTCGCCAAGCCACCCAAGCCTTCGGGCTACGAGCCCACAGCGCCCGTGGCCGCGCCGCCGCCGCACGTGGCCGATGGCAGCATTTTCAACGCTGCGGGCTATGCCCCGCTGTTCCAGGGCAACCGCGCCCGCGCGGTCGGCGATCCGCTGACGATCGTGCTGGTCGAAAGCACCAGCACCTCCAAGACCGCCGGATCGAAAACCCAGCGGAGCGGCGGGTTCGGGATCACGCCCCCCACCTCCGGCCTGCTGTCGTTCCTCAACCCCAACGCCCTTAAAGCTTCGGGTCAGGGGTCGTTCAACGGTTCGGGCAA
>JANMPV010000529.1:0-5411 GCA_031370045.1 Novosphingobium sp.
CTCCACCATTTCGGCTCCGCCTCGGGGCTGCAAAAGGCGCTGGCACGGCATCTTTCGACCACCGTCTGCGCGACCATCGCCGACGCGGTGCTGGCGCAGCGCGCGGGGCATGGTTCGGCGCGCGAGATCGTCGATCTGACGTTCGATGCGTTCGACAAGGAGGGCGCGGGCGCGCTCGCCTCGTGGATGCTGCTGTCGGGCAACGAGGACGCGCTCGATCCGATCGTCGAGGCGGTCCACGACCTGGTCGACCGGCTAGGTCCGTCGGTTGAGAACCTCGAGACGATGCGCCGTTCGACGCTGACGCTGGTGCTGATGGCGCTGGGCGATGCGCTGCTGGGCGGCCCGATGGCCAAGGCGCTCGACTTGCCGAGGGAGGCTGCACGCCAGACCGCCGAGCAGTTCCTGATCGATTCGATTACGCGGGCCCACGCGAAGGGGGATTAGTGGCAAGTTTTGCGTGCAGCCTTCGACAGGCTCAGGCTGAGCGGATTTTTTTCGGAAACTCTCTAGACCCGCTCATGCTGAGCCTGTCGAAGCATCCCGCGCAAACCTCAGCCCAATCCCATCCACGCAGGCGCCCCAGCCGCGTCGATATCCTCCACTCGCCGGTGATCGACCGCCAGACCCAGCTCGAGATAGACCGCGCGCTGGCGCTTGGGATCGCTCTGGGCCAGCGGCACCACCACCAGCCGCCGGTTGACCTTCTGCCGCCAGTTCATCCGCGCGGTGTTTTCCTGGCCGATGTAGCAGCCCTTGGAAAACGACACCCCGTGCAGCTCGGCGGCGTTGCATTCGAGCCATAGCGTGGCGTCGCTGCCCAGTTCGGCGCGGCCTTCGGACACGCCCAGTTTCAGGCGGTGGGCAAGCCACGCGGCGTCGGCGGGCGCGTCGTCATCTGCAATTGGCGCCAGCCAGCGCTCGCCCAGCGCAGGCAGCCGCGGATCGCTCGCCGCGCCGTCGCCGATGTGATCGCGCCAGTGAACCGCCAGCGCGGGGTCAACCGCGATGCCGATCTTGCGCCGCAAGCGATACAGCGACAGTCGCTTGGCCAGCGCCTCGGCGACATCGGCCTCGCAATCGAGCAGCAGGCTGTCGTCCGAGGGCCAGACGATGAAATCGAACAGCGCCTTGCCCTGTGCGCTCAACAACCCGGCCCAGATGGGCAGCACGCCCTTCACGTCGTTGGTGACGAGCCCCTGGAGGAACCCGGCGACGTCCTCGTCCGCATCGAGAAGCGAAATTCGAACCACGGAACGATCGAACAGGCGGGTTGCGGGCATGGGTGACAGATAGGCCACGCCGTGCCTATGGCAAGCCGATGCCCGATCCGACGACTCTCACCATCCGCCGCCCCGACGACTGGCACGTCCACTTGCGCGACGGGGCGATGCTGGCGGGCGTGGTTGCCTACACCGCACGCCAGTTCGCCCGCGCGATCGTGATGCCCAACCTTTCGCCCCCGGTGACCACCACCGCGATGGCCGCCGCGTATCGCGAACGGATCCTGGCCGCGCTGCCAGCGGGTGCGGATTTTATCCCGCTGATGACCTGCTATCTGACCGATGCGACTGACCCGGACGACTTGCGTCGGGGCTTCGCCGAGGGTGTCTACACTGCCGCCAAGCTCTATCCCGCCAACGCTACCACCAATTCGGCGCACGGCGTGTCCGACGTGGCCAACATCCGCGGCGCGCTGGAAGCGATGCAGTCGATCGGCATGCCGCTGCTGGTCCACGGCGAGGTCACCGCGCCCGATATCGACGTGTTCGATCGCGAGGCGGTGTTCATCGACCGGGTGCTGATCCCGCTGGTCCAGGAAATGCCCGCGCTGAAGGTGGTGTTCGAACACATCACCACCGCGCAGGCGGTCGCGTTCGTAGATAGCGCCGGTCCGAATGTCGCGGCGACGATCACCCCCCAGCATCTCCACCTCAACCGCAACGCGCTGTTTGCAGGCGGCCTGCGCCCGCACGCCTATTGCCTGCCCGTGGTCAAGCGCGAGGAGCACCGTTTGGCGCTGCGCGAGGCGGCGACATCGGGCTCGGCGAAGTATTTCCTCGGCACAGACACCGCGCCGCATTCCCGCGATGCGAAGGAAGCGGACTGCGGCTGTGCGGGCATTTTCAACGCGCCGTTCGCGCTGGAAAGCTATGCTGCTGTGTTCGAGGAAGAGGGCGCGCTTGAATGGTTCGAGGCGTTCGCGTCGCTCAACGGCCCGCAGTTCTATGGTCTCCCGCTCAACAGCGGTACTCTTACCCTGGAGCGCAGTGAAGTGTGTGTGCCTGAAACGATCGACGCTAATGGCACCCCGATCGTGCCATTCCACGCCGGCCAAACGTTAGGCTGGCGGCTTCGCTGAACCGCTGGGCCGCCGCAACAGATCACAGCTGAACAGCGCAATTGCCGCCCAGATCAGCACGAAGCTGGCCAACTGGACCGGGCGCAACGGTTCGCGGAACACGGTCAGTCCCAGGATGAAGGCGATCGTCGGCGCGTGGAACTGGATGAAGCCCAGCGTCGACAGGTCCATCCGCCGTGCCGCCAGCGCAAAACACAACAACGGCACCGCGGTCAGCACCCCGGCCCCGGCCAGAAGCAGGCTGGTGCGCGCCTCGTGGCCAAAGCTTGAGACGCCATCACCGTGCGCGAACCAGATTGCGGTTCCCAGCGCCAGCGGTAGCAGCAGCACCGTCTCGATCGTCAGCCCGGGCAGCGAGCCGACCGGAGCGACTTTGCGGACCAGGCCGTAGAGCCCAAAGCTGAGCCCCAGTGCCAGGCTGATCCCCAATGTGTCGCGCGCGCCCGCCAACAGCACCCCAACCCCGATCGCGGCCACCGCCACCGCACCCCATTGCAGGCGATTGAGCCGCTCGCCGAGGAAAACGGTGCCGAGCAGGACGTTGACCAGCGGATTGATGTAATAGCCCATGCTCGCGGCGTAGATGTGGCCGTTGTTGACCGCGGCGATATAGACCACCCAGTTGATCGCGATCAGCAGCGCGCTCGCCAGCAGCAGCCGCAGCAGCCGCCAATCTCCGAACGCGCGCAAAATCTCGACCAGCTGGCGGCGCACCGCGGCTATCGCCAGGCACAGCGGCAGAGTGAAGATCACCCGCCACGCGACCAGCTCGAACGCCGGAACATGGCGCAGCAGCGCGATGTAGAGCGGCAGGAAACCCCACACCGTATAGGCGACGAGCGCCAGCGGCAGGCCGTTCTTGCGGGTTGGAGTCGGCGACATCGCGCGGCGCTTGGCAGGTCGCTCCGGGGCTGTCGAGTTTCGCTTCGTCGCAAACTTCAATCCTGACGATGGAGTTGCCGGTCGTTCAGGTTCGAGGGCGTAGGTATGAACATGAAGCCAATACCGATGGGGTTGGTCGCCACCTCAAAGAGGAGAATTTCGATGAACACCACTCTCCGCACCGCCACCCTCGCGCTGGCGCTCCCCGGCTTGCTCGCGGCCAGCCTGCCCGCCGCCGCCGCAACCTGGCACCCCGCCAGCTCCGACCAGTCGATGGTCTATCGCGATCACGACGATCGCGAAGACGACGGTGATCGTTGGGAACATGGCCGTGATCGCTACCGCGGCGATTCGCGCTATGACCAGCGCTATTATGGTCAGAACGGCTATCAGCAGCCGTACTACAACAACTCCAACCAGCAGCCGTACTACAACAACAACCAGGTGTGGCGCGGCAATGACGGCCGATATTATTGCAAGAAGAAGAACGGCACGACCGGCCTGATCATCGGCGGCGCGGCGGGTGCGCTGCTCGGTCGCTCGATCGCGGGTCGCGGCGACAACACCCTGGGCACGATCCTGGGTGCCGCGGGCGGCGCGCTGCTCGGCCGCTCGGTCGAACGCAACAGTTCGTCGCGTTGCCGCTAAGGCGCGCCGACACGCAATCGGGCGCGGTCATCCCTTCCCGCGCCCAACGGTGGCCCCGGAGAAATCCGGGGCCTGTTCGCGTTGTTAAGCGGTATGCGCGTAAGAGCGGCGGGTGTTCGCCCGATCTTTTCTACCTGATTTGGCTGTGCTGGCGGCGCTGGCCCTGTCCGGCTGTGCCCGGCCCGATCCGGTCGCCGCCCACGGCGAAGCCGATCCGGCGGTCACCCAGGCGGTGATTGCGCCGATCCTCACCGATCCCGATCTCGTCTCGCTCGCCAAGCGGTTCGCGGTCATGGCCGATCCGGGTCCGCTCGACGCCTCGCTCCCGCCCGACGACTTCGCCCCACAGACGATTGCCCTGGCGCGGGCCGAGGCTGCGGCCCTGACCGCCGGGGCCACAGCAGCCGCAGTGGCTCAGGGTGAGGGCTGTGAGGGATGCAACGCGCTACTGCTGGCCGAGCGCGCGCGAGTGCTGGTTCCGGCCTGTTCTTCAAACCTCGAAGAAGACCTTGAGTGGGCGCTGCACCTGCCCGGCGATCTGCCGATCTATCCCAAAGCCCACTTGCGCGAGGCCGTGGGCAGCGCGGGCGGGCCGTGTCGCTTGCGTGGCGCCAGCTTTAATGCGCCAGTGCCCTCAGGCGAGGTTCTGGCATTCTATCGGGCGATTGCCGCCAAAGCCGGGTACGGCTTGCGCCAGGCGGGCCAATACGGGCTGGTCGGAACGCGCGGGTCATCGCGCCTCGCGGTTCTGGCGCAACCGCAACCTGACGGCTTCGCGCAGTTCGACCTGCTGATCGCCGGGTAAGCTCTCAGCCTTCGCGCAAGCCGACCCCGATGCTGGCGCGCGGCTGCTCCATTTCGCTCGACGCCACCGGATAGGCGCAATAGTCGGCCGCGTAATAGGCGCTGGGGCGGTGGTTTCCCGATAGCCCAACTCCCCCGAACGGCGCGGCCGACGAAGCGCCGTTGGTCGGCCGGTTCCAGTTGATCACCCCGGCGCGCACGTTCGCCCAGAACCGGTTGTAGTCCTGCGGGTTGCCCCCGATCAGCGATGCTGCCAGCCCGAACCGGGTGGCGTTGGCCTCGGCGATCGCGGCGTCGAAGTCGTCGACCCGGATCACCTGGAGCAGCGGCCCGAACAGCTCGACGTCGGGGCGCTCTTTCATCGCAGTCACGTCGATAATCGCGGGCGTCAGGAACGGCCTGTCGTCAACCGGCCGCGCCATGTGCTTGATTGCCTTGCCGCCGTGGCCGAGCAGGTAGAGGAAGCTCTCAGTGAGGCCATCGGCGGCGTCATTGTCGATCACCGGGCCCATGAACGGCGCAGGCTCGTCGAACGGGGCGCCGACAATCAGCCGGTCGGCGAGACGCTTCACCTCCCACCACCGCGTCATAGAGCGTCCCCTTGACGATCAGCCGCCGCGCCGCGGTGCAGCGCTGTCCGGCGCTGGTGAACGCCGACTGGACGATCAGGATCGCCGCATCGCGCACCTTGGGGGTATCCCACACCACGATCGGG
>JANMPV010000538.1:0-8021 GCA_031370045.1 Novosphingobium sp.
TGAGGCTGCGCCGTGCCGACGGCGACGGGTTCGCGGGCACCTGTCCGTTCCACGGCGATTGCATCGAGGGGCTGGTTTCGGGCCCCGCACTCGCCGCGCGCTTCGATGGCGATATCCACGCTGCCGCAGCAGACGATCTGCGCCGGGAGTTTCTCGCGGCCGATCTTGCCCAGTTGTTCGCGGCGCTGATCCTCACGCTTTCGCCGCAGAGGATTCTGATCGGCGGCGGGGTTGGCCTGGGCGTTCCGGGACTACTCGACGGAGCCATCACCAGGCTTCCTGGGATCCTCGCGAACTACCTGCCCGAACTCGACTCGCCCGCCTTGCACGCCATGATCGGCCCGCCCGCGCTGGGCGCCGATGCCGGTCCGCTCGGCGCGATTGCCCTGGCTGTGGACGCCGCGTCATCGCTCGCTGATCCGCGCTGATTGTCGGTCAACAGGGCTGAGCTTCCGCCCTGCGCTGCTCACGCGGCTCGCGTGGGGCGCGGGGGGCGACGGGTTGCGCCCGGTAGGTTGCGTGCGGCGCGGCGCGCGGGCATGCATGATCGATAGCGGCACAACCGGAGCAGCGCGCTGCGCACCGCTAACCTCGCAGAGGAATTCCAATGTTCAACGCAATCGTAATCGACAAGAACGACGACGGCCAGCACGCCTCGGTCCGGCAACTCGACGAGGTGCAGCTGCCCGATGACGACGTGACGATCGACGTCGCGTTTTCCACGCTCAACTACAAGGATGGGCTGGCGATCACCGGGCGCTCGCCGGTGGTGCGCAAGTTCCCGATGGTGCCGGGGATCGATCTGGCCGGGACAGTACGCACGTCGAGCCATGCCGACTGGAAAGCGGGCGACGCGGTCGTGCTCAACGGCTGGGGCGTCGGCGAAGCGCACTGGGGCGGGCTGGCGCAAGTCGCGCGGCTCAACGGCGATTGGTTGGTGCCGCTATCGGCAGCGTTCACCGCGCGTCAGGCGATGGCGATCGGCACCGCGGGCTATACCGCCGCGCTGTGCGTCGATGCGCTGGTTGCCGCAGGCGTCACCCCCGATCAGGGCGAAGTGCTGGTCACCGGCGCGACCGGCGGGGTCGGCAGTGTGGCGGTGGCGCTGCTCAAGAAGCTGGGCTTTGCCGTAGCGGGATCGACCGGCAAGGCGGCTGAGGCGGATTACCTCAGGCAGCTTGGCGCGGACACGATCATCGATCGCGCGGAGCTTTCGGCACCCGGCCGGGCGATGGCCAGAGAACGCTGGGCGGGTGTGGTCGATTCGGTCGGCAGCCACACTTTGGCAAATGCCTGTGCGGCGACGCGTTATGGCGGGGCGGTGGCAGCGTGCGGACTGGCGCAGGGCGCGGATTTCCCCGCCACAGTCATGCCGTTCATCTTGCGCGGGGTGCGGCTGCTGGGGGTCGACAGCGTGATGGCGCCCAAGGCCAGGCGCATGGCGGCGTGGCAGCGGCTGGCGAGCGATCTCGATCCGGCGCTGCTCGAAACCATCGCCACCGAGATCGCGCTGGGCGAGGCGATCGCCGCCGCCGCCGACCTGCTCGATGGCAAAGTGCGCGGGCGGGTCGTCGTCGACGTCAACCGCTAGGTCGATGACTGCGTCTTCGCCAATCCATGGCGCCCCGCTGGCCGACGAGCCGGGGATCGCGGCGCTGACACTGGGCGGATGCGTTCCATGCCGCCATAGTAGGGACATACCGGGCCTTGCGGCCAGATGCGCACTTTAACGTAAGCGTAGGCCGCTTGTTCGCTGAGGAACTGGGGCTGTGAGAGAACGGACGACATTGGGTAACACCTCGTAAGAAGCCACCTTGCCCGTTTCGTGAGTACGCAAAGCATAGTAACGCGTAAAATTAAGGCGCAAACTGCGGATCGTAACCTTCCGCCGCGTCACGAAAAATTGGGTCTTCTTCCAGCCAGGTATACTATTTGCCAGTCGCTCATGCCTCTCGCACGCCGCCCGTCAACACGCTAGGCGGCGCGACGATGAGCCTGTTCGACCGACTCCGCGCCGCCCTGCGCTACGCCGAAACGAGTGCCACGCGGTATCGTCGACCGCTGGTGGGGCTGGTCACCATCGCCATGTTGGTGTGGCTGGGGCTACAGCTCGCGGAAATCGGCTGGGCCGCGATTTGGGCCGCGCGTCCGCGTGAACCGCTGTTTTACCTCCTCGTGGTCGCCGCCTATTTCGTTCCGCCGGTCGCCGATACGCTGATCTATTGCCGGTTGTGGGGCATCGGCTTTTGGCCCTCGTTTGGGGCGTTCCTGCGCAAGCGAGTCTATAACTCGGTAGTGCTGGGTTATTCGGGCGAGGTCGGGTTAATGGTCTGGGCTCGCTCGCGGGTTGCGCGCAGCGATGCCCAGATTGCCCACGCGATCAAGGATACCAGCATCCTGTCGGCAATGGTCTCGGCCACGGCGACCGCCGGGCTGGTCGGCTGGCTGGCGCTCCACGTTTCCGTCGAGCGGCTGCCGCTGGGCGCAATCGGCTGGTGGGGCGCGGTGGCGATTGCCGTCGCCGGACTGCTGCCGTTCGGGCTGTTCCTGCGCGGACGCGTGCTGGCGCTGGATCGGCGCGACACGATCGCGCTGTTGGCGATCCACGGTGCGCGGTTCGCGTTGGGGATGGCGCTGCTGGTGGCGCAATGGCGCGTCGCGCTGCCCGGATCGCTCACCGGCGACCTGATCACCCTGCTCGCGGTGCAGGTGCTGGTCGGGAGAATTCCTTTCGTGCCCAACCGCGAAGTGCTGTTCGTGGGGATCGCGCTGGCGGTCTCGGGCAACCTGACGATCGCGCACCATGCGCTGGCCAGCGTCCTAATCACCACCAGCGCCTTGCAGCAAGGCCTGCATCTGGCGGTCTTTGCAGTCTCCACGCTGGCCGAAGGACGCAGTCGGTGAGTGGGCGGATGATTCGGGTGATCGTCTGGGCGACGCACTTCCAGACCGATATCCTGGCGCTGGCCGTGCACCTGGACGCCTGCGCCGATGTCGAACTGCTGATCGTTGCTACCGACACTGCGGCGTTCCGGCGCGAGCCGATCGCCCGTGCGCTGCGGCTGTGGGCGCGTGTGCTTGATCGCAATGATTCGCGGACCATGCGCCGGGTCCGCGCGTTCGGGGCAGATGTGGCGGTAGCCGACAACCACGTTCCGCCCAAGGGCACCGCACCGCGGCTGTTCTACATGTGGCACGGGCTGGGATGGAAGGCACGCAGTCGGCTCGATCTGGCGACGTTCTACCTTCAGGTCCGGCGCCTGACCGGGACCGATCCGCGCCGCGTCAATCGGCGGTTCATGGCGCAGTGCTATGGCCCGGTCGATCGCGACTGGCGGATCGGAGATTGGGAACTGCCGCGTACCGCCTGCATTGAGACCGGCATGGCATTTGTCGCGCTGCTGCGCGATCCCCCTTACGATCAGGCAGCGCTCGCCGCGCAATATCGGATCGACGTCGCCCGGCGCAAAACCGTGCTGCTGTCGATAACCTGGCATACCGGCGGCATCTTCGCGGGCAGCAACGATGGCAGTTTCGTTCAGGACTTGTTGAGCGCGGTGCGCGGCCGCGGCGCCGATTTGTTGATCTGCCTCCACGATCGCCACCGCTACCCGGCGCCGCTGATAGCGCAGCTCGAAGCGCTCGCTTCGACCGAGCCGGGCTGCGAACTGCGCTTCAAGAGCGATCACCCGGATAACCTGTGCGACCTGCTGGTGGCCGACGTGATGGTCTCAAACCTCTCGTCGTTCCTCGCGTATTTCTACGTCCTGGGCCGCCCGGCGATCCACATCGTGCCCGATCCAGCGGCGCCAATCGAGCGGGTGACGATGCTGTTCTCGCGCTTTCGCCTGCGTCGGCGGGTGCGTACCGAGGCGGCGTGGATGATCGATCCGGCCGACACCGGCGGACCCCGCGCGAGCGATGCCCAAGCCACGATTGCCGCCACCCTGGCCGCGCTCGACGATCCTGCGCCGGGCGCCGTAGCGGCCAAAGCCTGGCTCGAACGGCATGTGCCCTCGCTCGATGATCAGGCGCCCGCACGGATCAAGCGGGCGCTCGACGCGTTATGCAGCGGTGGCGCTGCCGATGTCGCGGCGTCTTAGCATCATGCCTGCTCACCGCGCGCGCAGCCTTCTGCTGTCGATCCACGACGTGTCGCCACGGAGCGAAGACGCGGTGATGCGTTTGCGCGAGTTGATTGCGAACAGCGGCGGCGCGGGCCGCCTGGCCTTGCTGGTGGTCCCCAACCATTGGGGAGAATCGCCGATCCGCGCCGGATCGCCGTTCGCTGACCGCCTGCGCGGTTGGGCCGAGCAGGGCGACGAAATTTTCCTCCACGGCTGGTACCACCGCGACACCGCGTCCCACGCGCGCCCGGCAGATCGCTGGCGCGCGCGCTGGCTGACCGCAGGCGAGGGTGAGTTTCTGGGGCTAGCCCAAGCTGAGGCCAGCCGCCTGATGCGCGATGGACGCAGCCTGCTCGAGGATGTGACCGGACGCCCGCTGGCGGGCTTCGTCGCCCCGGCCTGGCTTTACGGCGATGGTGCCCGCGCTGCACTGGCCGAGCTCGGAATTCCCTTGGCCGAAGACCACCTGCGCGTCTGGCATCCGCCGACCGGCGCAGTCGTGGCGCGCGGCCCGGTGATTACCTGGGCCACCCGCAGCCTCGCCCGCGAGGCGTCGTCGCTTGCCTGGGCGGCGCTGGCACGGCGGGTTCTGGGGGCCAGCGCGGTGGTCCGGATCGGGGTCCATCCCGGCGACATCGAGAGCGCCCCGGTGCGCGGCAGCATTGCGACAACGATCGGGCATTTCGCAGCGCGGCGCAATCACACGCGCTATGCCGACCTCCTCGGCCCCTCGAGGTCGCCCCCGGAAATGGCGGTAGGGCCTTGAACGCGCTCGCCGCGGTCAAGCCGCCGCCGCCAGATCCGCAGCTGCTGGCCGCGCCGGGGCGACCCTGGACGCGCTGGCTCGGCCCGCTGATCTCGCTCGCCCTGCTGGCTGCGGTACTGCGCGAATATTCGCGTTTTGAACTGACCGAGAGCACCCGCTTGCTGGCCGCGACCCCGGCGTTCTGGGTGTTGTTCGTGCTCTATTTCCTGTGCACCGCGCTGTGGGAATGGGTGATCTATCGCCGCCTTTGGAACATTCCCGCCTCGGGAATTGCTGCGCTGCTGCGCAAGGATATCGCCAACGAATTGCTCCTGGGATATCTTGGCGAAGTCTATTTCTATGCTTGGGCGCGTGCGCGGGTGCGCCTCACCACCGCGCCGTTCGGCGCGATCAAGGACGTCGCGATCATCTCGGCGATGGCGGGCAATCTCGTCACCGTGGCGCTGCTCCCACTGGGCCTGGCGCTGCTTGGCAATCTGCCGCCAGAGGTCGATCCGCTGGCCCTCAAGCTGTCGACCGCCGCATTTGTCGCGACCGCGCTGATCCCGCTGCTGTTGCGTCGCCGACTGTTCAGCCTGCCCCGCGCGGACTTGTGGTTCGTGGCGTTTATCCACGTGCTGCGGGTGATCTGCGCGATCGCGCTCTATGCCGGGCTGTGGCACTTGCTGTTGCCAGCGGTGGAGATCGGTTGGTGGATCGCGCTGGCGGGCTTGCGCCAGTTGGTCTCGCGACTGCCGCTGGCGCCGAGCAGGGACGTGGTGTTCGCCGCCATTGCCGCTTTCTTCGTGGGTCGCCATAGCGAAGTCGCGGCGCTACTGGCGCTGCTCGCGACGCTGACGGTGGCATTTCAGATCGCCGTGGGGGCGGTGCTTGGCGCAACGGGGCTCATCGAAAGGACCTCCCAGTGAGACCTGTGTATTTCCTCTTTCCGGTACTCGTCGCGGGGTTGATCCCCGGCGCGGCGCTAGCCGGTCCGAACCAGGAGTTGGGCAAGGCCGAGGGCCGCTGTCGTGCGGGCGAAACCGGGCCGGCGCTGCTGATCTCGGTGGTGGGACTCAAGGACCGTGCGGGCAATCTCAAGCTCGAAGTCTATCCCGCCAACGACCAGGATTTCCTCCAGGACGACAAGATTCTGATCGCCCAGGGCAAGACTTTTCGCCGGGTCGAGGAAGCGGTTCCTGTCGGCGGCACGCCCACGCTGTGCATACGGCTGCCCGCGCCGGGCAGCTATGGCGTCAGCCTGCTCCACGATCGCGATGCCAACCACAAGTTCAACCTGTCGGGCGACGGCATCGGCTTTGCCGGCAACCACCGGCTTAGCTGGTCAAAGCCCAAGGCTGCGGCCAGTTCGGTTGTCGCCGGGGCAGGGCTGACCCGGGTGCCGATCGTGCTCAACTATCGCCGGGGTCTGCTCAGCTTTGCTCCGCTGGAGCCGCCCCGTGCACGTCGTTGACGTCTGCGCGTTCTATTCCCCGCAAGGCGGCGGGGTAAAGACTTACATCGAGCGCAAGGTCCGCGCGGCGCGCCGCCACGGGGTGCGGATGACCATCCTTGCGCCAGCGCGCGACGGCGAGGCGTTCGTGCTTGGCGATGGCGAGCAGGTGCGCACGATCCCCGGACGGCGCTTCCCGCTCGACGGGCGCTATCGCTATTTCCACGACGAGCCTGCGCTGCATGCCGCGCTCGACGAACTCGCCCCCGATTTTGTTGAAGCATCCTCGCCGTGGTCGAGCGCGTCGATGGTCGCGCGCTGGCCGGGCGCGGCCCCGCGTGCGCTGGTGATGCACGCCGATCCGCTCGCCAGCTATGCCTATCGCTGGTTCGGCGGGGTGTTCAGCCGGGCCGCGATCGACCGCCGCTTCGATCGCTTCTGGAACCACTTGCGCCGCCTCGATCAAGCCTTCGACCTCGTGGTCTGCGCCAACGGCGACCTCACCCGGCGGATGGCCGAGGGCGGGCTTGAGCGTGCGATAACGATCCCGATGGGGGTCGATCCGGGGGTGTTCTCTCCCACCCATCGCGACGAGAAGTTGCGCGCGCGACTGCTGGCGGAGTGCGGGCTGGCGCCCGACGCCACACTGCTGCTGGGGGTCGGCCGGCTGGCCTCTGAAAAGCGCTGGCCGATGGTCATCGACGCGGTGATGGCAGCGGGTATCGATTATCCGATCGGCTTCGTTCTGGCCGGTGACGGTCGCGATCGCGCTGCGGTGGTCAGCCGTGCGGGCCAGGACCCCCACATCCGCCTGCTCGCGCCAATCGCCGACCGCCCGGCGATGGCGCGGCTGATGGCGAGCGCCGATGCGCTGGTCCACGGCTGCGATTCCGAAACTTATTGCATGGTTGCCAGCGAAGCCCGGGCCAGCGGGTTGCCGCTGATCGTCCCCGATAGCGGCGGCGCGGCCGAGCAGGTCGCCTTGGGTGCCGGATCGACTTACCGCGCGGGCGATCCCGGCGATCTGGCGCAAGTCCTCACCGCCTTGATCGGTTCCGATCTGCGAGGGCCGCGCGGTCGCGCAGTCGCGCTGGCGGGCGGGGTGCGTTCGATGGACGAGCATTTTGCCGAATTGTTCGACACTTATCGCAAATACGCGTTCGCGGACCCCGGCGAAACACCGGCACGCCAAACCGTCGCGGCAATGTAGCTGCGGATCGAGGATCGCGGCGGCGTCTGTCTTCGGGGATGGGCGGACCGATGCGATGGCGATCAGCACGACACTGAAAACGGCTTTGGTGGCAGCGATTGCGCTTCTCGCGGGCTTTGCCGGATACGCAGGGCGAGCCGCGGACGTGCCTTCAACCGGGCCGCTGTTGGCGCCGCCGGTGGCTCACACCGGAACCGAGCTGCAAGTGCTCACCTACAACGTCCACGGCCTGCCTTGGCCCGTCATTTCGTCGCGCGCTGCGCAGCTTGCCGCGATCGGTCAGCGGTTGGCGGCGCTCCATCGCCTGGGCCGGGCGCCGCAAGTGGCGGTGATCCAGGAAGCGTTCACCGCCGACGCCCGCGCTATCGCCCGCCAATCGGGCTATCGCTATGCCGCCTATGGCCCCGGCGAGGACGCGGCGTTCGCCGCTCCGCTCCCCCGCGGCGCGCAACCTGCCACGCTCGACCGCGGCGCGCACTGGTGGAA
>JANMPV010000009.1:0-2397 GCA_031370045.1 Novosphingobium sp.
CGTTTACCGCGCCCAAGCTGCCGGTGCTGCTGATCGACGAAATCGACAAAGCCGACATCGAGTTTCCCAACGATCTGCTCCAGGAACTCGATCGCATGTCGTTCGATGTCTACGAGACGCACGAGCGGATCGAGGCGCGCGAACGCCCGATCGTGGTCATCACCAGCAACAACGAAAAAGAGCTGCCCGACGCGTTCCTGCGCCGCTGCTTCTTCCACTACATCAAGTTCCCCGATCGCGGCACGATGCAGGCGATCATCGACGTCCACTTCCCCAACATCCAGAAGATCCTGGTGAGCAAGGCGATGGACATCTTCTACGAGGTCCGCGAGGTCCCCGGCCTCAAGAAGAAGCCCAGCACCAGCGAACTGCTCGACTGGCTCAAGCTGTTGCTCAACGAAGATATGCCGCTCGACGTCCTGCAAAACCGCGATCCCGCCAAGGCGATCCCCCCGCTTCACGGCGCGCTGCTCAAGAACGAGCAGGACGTGATGCTGTTCGAAAAACTGGCATTCATGGCCCGGCGCAATGGCTGAACGCGGCGGCGATGTCAGCAGGCGCGCGGTTGTTGTCGGGACGCTCGCAAGCGGGGTCGCGGCGTCGGCCGCCAAGGCCAAAAGTTCTGTGACGAAGTCGCCAAACGCCCGCGTGCCAAAGGATTTTCTCTGGGGGACCGCCACCGCGGGCCACCAGATCGAAGGCGGCAACGTCAATTCCGATTTCTGGCTGGCGGAGAACGTCAAGCCGACGCTGTTTCGGGAGCCATCGGGCGACGCCTGCGATAGCTACAATCGGTTTGCCGAAGATATCGTGCTCGCGGCTCACCTGGGCTTCAATTGCCACCGCTTTGGGATCGAATGGTCGCGGATCGAACCCGAACCGGGAATGATCTCGCACGCTTCGCTCGACCATTACAAGCGCGTGCTCGACGAATGTCACCGCCACGGACTCGCCCCGATGGTCACACTCAGCCACTGGTCGGTGCCACGCTGGTTCGCTGCGCGGGGGGGCTTTGAACAAGCCGACAGTCCGCAGATATTCGCGCGCTTTGCCGAGACTGCCGCCCGCCATCTGGGCGACGGGATGGCCTACGCGACGACCTTCAACGAAGCCAACATCCAGCGCGTCCTGTCCCTGCTGTTTCCCAATCATGTCGCAGTCCGGCGCGCGGCCGATGCCATGCTCGCGGCCTGTGCGCGGGCAAGCGGATCGGATAGGTTCGCCAATGTTCTGTTCGGCGAAATCGACAAGATCGAACCGAACATGGTCAAGGCGCATCATCTGGCCAGCGCTGCGCTGAAAGCCGGACCGGGCAGTTATCCGATTGGGGTGACCATTTCGATGCAGGAAATCGAAGGCGTGGGTGCCGGTAACAAGGCGGCGCAAGTTGCCGCACAGCTTTACGGGCCCTGGCTTGAAACCGCGAAATCTGCCGATTTCGTGGGAGTGCAGACGTATACGCGGATCCGCGTTGGCGCCGATGGTCCGTTGCCGCTTCCCGCCGACGCGGTAAAAACCGACGCGGGTTATGAATTCCGGCCCGAGGCGCTTGAGGCAACGATCCGTTACGCCATCGCGGTGACGGGCAAGCCCGTGATCGTGACCGAGAATGGCATGGCGACCACCGACGATACCCGCCGCGTCGCGTTTATCGACCAGGCGTTGGCAGGGGTCGCGCGCTGCCGCGCAGACGGTCTCGACGTGCGTGGCTACGTCCACTGGTCGCTGCTCGACAACTTCGAATGGACCAGCGGATACAGCCAGCAGTTCGGGCTGGTCGCGGTCGATCGGACAACGTTCAAACGGACCGTGAAGCCAAGCGCGGTCTATCTCGGGCGGCGCGCCCGCGCCAATCGTCTCTAATCGACCGGCAGGAACGAAGCCATGTTCTTCAACTTCATCGACGAGCTGCGCGAGGCGGGGATCAAGGCTTCGTTCAAGGAGCACCTGACGCTGCTCGAGGCGCTCGACAAGGACGTCATCGATCAGACCCCCGAATCGTTCTACTACCTCAGCCGGGCCACTTTCGTGAAAGATGAAGGCCTGCTCGACCGCTTCGATCAGGTGTTCAACAAGGTCTTCAAGGGCATCTTGACCGACTATGGCCAGAAGCCGGTCGACGTGCCGGAGGACTGGCTCAAGGCGGTCGCTGAGAAGTTTCTCTCGCCCGAAGAAATGGCGGCGATCAACGCGCTGGGTTCGTGGGAAGAGATCATGGAGACGCTGAAGAAGCGTCTGGAAGAACAGCAGAAACGCCACCAGGGCGGCAGCAAGTGGGTCGGCACCGGGGGCACCTCGCCCTATGGCAATTCGGGCTACAATCCCGAAGGCGTGCGGATCGGCGGCGAAAGCAAGCACAAGCGCGCGCTGAAGGTGTGGGAAAAGCGCGAGTTCGCC
>JANMPV010000012.1:0-6655 GCA_031370045.1 Novosphingobium sp.
CGCGTGACGATATCGTGGACGAACCGGCTGATCGTCTTGCCCTCACCGTCCTGCCACGCGGGGCCGTCGGTGCCGGCGGGGGCGATGACGTGGAAATGGATGTTGCCGTCGCCCAGATGTCCGAACGCGACCGCGCGGGTACCAGGGAAGTGCGCCTCGACCTCGCCCACCGCCTGCTCGACGAACGCCGGGACGGTTTCGAGTGGCACGCTGACGTCGTGCTGGACGGCGGGACCGGCGGCGCGCTCGGCCGGGGCGACCATCTCGCGCAACTGCCACAGCGCCTCGGCCTGGGCTTCGCTGGCGGCGATAGTGGCATCTTCGATCAGGCCGCGCTCGAACGCGGCGGCGATCATCGCTTCGGCTCGGTTTGCCAGCGTCGCAGCGTCGGCTTGCCCCGCATCGAGCTCGATCAGCGCGTGCCAGGCGTGTTCGCCGCCCAGCGGCTCACGCGCGCCGGGGAGGAATTTCACAACTGATTCGAGGCAATGGCCGGGCATGACTTCGAACCCTTCGAGCGCCTCGCCCTCGCTGGCCTGGCAATGAAGCAACAGCTCGCGCGCCTGACCGATTGAGCCGAGCCCGGCCCAGATCACTGCGCGTTCGGCGATCGCGGGGACCAGCCGCAGGGTGGCGGCGGTGACGATCCCGAGCGTACCTTCGGAGCCGATCAGGAGCTGCTTGAGATCGAAGCCGCGGTTGTCCTTTTTGAGCGGGGTGAGCTGGTCGAACACCTGGCCATCGGGCAGCACCGCCTCGATCCCCAGCACCAGCGCGCGCATCGATCCATGGCGCAGCACCTGGGTGCCGCCGGCGTTGGTCGAAACCAGCCCGCCGACCGTGGCCGAACCCTTGCCCCCCAACGACAGCGGGAAGCGCAGCCCTTTGGCCTCGGCAATGTGGTGGAGGTTTTCAAGGATTACCCCGGCCTCGGCGACGATCTGGCGGCCGGATGCGTCGAGGCTGCGGACCGCGTTCATCCGCCGCAACGAGAGCAGCAGTTGCCCGCCGCTGGGGTCCGGAGTTGCCCCGCCTGACATCCCGCTGTTGCCGCCCTGCGGAACGATGGCGACGCCATGCGCTGCGCACAAAACGATCAGCGCGGCGACTTCGGCGGTCGTCGCGGGCGAGGCCAGCGCCAGCGCACGCCCGGTAAAGCGTCCGCGCCAGTCGGTCAGCCACGGCTCGACTAGATCGGCGTCGCGGGTGAGCCCGCGCGCGCCAAGCAGAGCGCTGGCCGCATCGAGAAATAGGTCTGCGTCGAGAAAGGTCGCCACGTCGGTCATCGGCCCGCCTATGCCACGCCGCCGCGTGCCGACGCTAGGCCCTTGCGGGAATTGGGTTAAGCGGACATTCAACCGCGACGGCTAATCCTTCGCAGCAATCTCGCCGCAATGCGCCCGCCGGGCGCGCCCAGCCGGAGCCGAGCGCACCCGTCCATGTCGTCGCTGATGGCCTTTCTTGCCCCGCTGATCCTGGTCGCCGCAGCACCGCAGCCTGCCGAGTCGAACGAATCGGTGGGCGAATCGATGCCGATGGAGCAGGGCGAGGCGGGGTGGATGATCGAATGGTCTTATGCCGCGCCTCCGTTGCCCTGGGCTATCGCTGCACCGCCTGAGGGCCGGGCCAAATGGCGCGACATCGCCGAGGCGTTCCGCCCGGAGAGCGCCGAGCAGGTCCGTATCGAGCAGGGCTTCATTATCCGGATCACCCCGCTGGGTCCCACTCGCGAGATGCTTGCCGATTTGCCGCAGGCTCCGCTCGCAACGCGGTTTCGCGAGCGCAAGGTGGGCAAGTGCGTGCCGGTCGCCGCGATCGCCGGGGTCCAGATCGGCGGGGACGACCGCCTGATGCTGTTCATGCGCGATCAGCGGATGATCGGCGCGAGCCTGGAGAAAACTTGTCGCGCGCGCGACTTCTATTCGGGCTTCTACCTCGAACGGAACGGTGACGGGCAGTTGTGTGTCGATCGCGACATGATCCACTCGCGCAGCGGGGCGAGTTGCTCGCTCAGCAGGCTGCGCCAGCTTATCGCGGTCGAGGAATAACCCTCACCTTGACTTTCGGCGCGTTTTCGGCTTAGCGCTGCGTCGCCTCGCTGCACCGCAGCAGGAACCCTGCGCGGACCCGGCCAACAGCCCTGCCGCGCTTCTCTTTTTTCGGACTATTACATGAAATTTGCCGATATCGGCTTGTCAGACGAACTGCTCGCCGCGGTTACCAGCAAGGGCTATGACACGCCCACGCCGATCCAGGCGCAGGCGATCCCCAGCATCCTGATGATGAAAGACATCATCGGCATCGCCCAGACGGGCACGGGCAAAACCGGCGCGTTCGTGCTGCCGATGATCGACATCCTCGGCCACGGTCGCCGCCGCGCGCTGATGCCGCGCAGCCTGATCCTGGAACCGACCCGCGAACTCGCCGCGCAGGTGGCCGAAGAATTCGTCAAGTACGGCGCGAACCACGATCTCAAGATGGCGCTGCTGATTGGCGGCGTGCAGATGGGCGATCAGGTCAAGGCGCTCAAAGACGGCGTCGATGTGCTGATCGCCACCCCCGGCCGCCTGATGGACCTGTTCGAGCGCGGCAAGATCCTGCTCACCGGGTGCAACATGCTGGTGATCGACGAGGCCGACCGGATGCTCGACATGGGGTTCATCCCCGATATCGAGACGATCTGCACCAAGCTGCCCGCGCAGCGCCAGACGCTTCTGTTTTCGGCGACGATGCCCCCGCCGATCAAGAAGCTGGCCGACCGCTTCCTGTCCAATCCCAAGTATATCGAGGTCGCGCGACCCGCCTCGCGCAACGAAAACATCGTCCAATTCAAGGTGGCGGTGCAAAGCCGTACCAAGCGCGATGCGCTGCGCGACCTGCTGCGGACCGACAACGTCACCACCGCGATCGTCTTTTGCAACCGCAAGACCACGGTGCGCGAACTGGCCAAGAGCCTCAAACAGGACGGCTTTTCAGCGGGTGAAATCCATGGCGACATGGACCAGGCCTCGCGCAACGCCGAGCTGGCGCGGTTCAAAGACGGCGCGATCAGCATCCTGGTCGCCAGCGACGTTGCGGCGCGCGGGCTCGACGTCAAAGGCGTCAGTCACGTGTTCAACTTCGACACGCCGTGGCATCCCGACGACTATGTCCACCGCATCGGTCGCACCGGCCGCGCCGGGGCCAAGGGTCGCGCGTTCACCCTGGTCGCGCCCGAAGACGCCGAAGCGATCGACAACGTCGAGAAGCTGACTGGCGGCAAGATCCAGGTGTGGGAGCGCGGCGGATCGGTTGCGCAGATCGCGCCTGCCCCGGTTGCAGCTGCCGCGCCCGAAAAGCCCCGCGAAGAGCGCGCCCCGCGTGAGGAACGCGCACCTCGCGAATCTCGCCCGCCGCGTGAATCACGCTCGCCGCGCGAGGAGCGAGCACCGCGGCCCTCGCGTCCGGCTCGGGAGGAACGCCCTGAGCGCAACGACCAGCCGGTCGCGGAATCCAAGCCCGCGCCGGCGCCGGAACCCCGGCGAGAGCCGGTCGCGGCTGTACCAGAGGCTGCTGACGAGGGCTGGAACGGTCCGGTTCCGGGCTTCCTTGGCGTTTCTACATAGGCCCAATCAACTGACCGCTCACGCCACCCCAGGCACCAGCCGGAACCGCACCTTTCTGGCATAGTCCTGGTATTCCGGGTCGCGCAGCAGGATCTTTTCTTCCTCTACCGCGCGCAGCCAGAAGCAGCTCCACACCACCGCGTAGATCGCGACGTTGGGGATCGAAAAGTACATCGAAACGAAGCCGAGGTGCGACAACATGTACCCCAGGTACATCGGGTGGCGGACGACGCGATACGTTCCGCTGGCCTTGACCCCGCGATTGGCGGCGACGATCCCGAAACTGCGGCCAAGAAACGCCTTGGCGGCGAGCGATACCGCGCTGCCGCCCGCGATCAGGGCGAGCGAGACGCTGTCGGGCACGAGCTGCACGCCGACCGGGACGGCCAGCAGCGCCGCTCCGGTGCCGATGAACGCGATCGCGATCGGATAGATGTCGACCGCCGTCTCACCGCGCCGCTGAAGCAGCAGCAGCACCACCGCGAGCATCTCGCCCATCAGGAACAGCAGCAGATGCGGGTGCTCGCCGATATGCGGCGCGACGCGCATGATAATCATCACGGCGAGCGGGATCAGGAACAGGCGCTCCCCCCAGCGGATCAGGTCTGCCATCGAAAAGGCCTCCGGAAAAACGGTGCTAGAATGTGGACCAAGAAGTTTTCGTTCGGAGGTTCGCTGACCCCGAAGCGTTCGGGGTAGCGCCCGGGCACGTCGAGCGCAGGATCGAACGCGGTGCCGAACAGGCGATCCCAAATAACCAGTTGCCCGCCGAAGTTGCGGTCATAGGCCTCGGGCTGGTCGGCATGGTGCCAGTGATGGAACCGCGGCGTGGCAATCACCCGCTCAAGCGGTCCGAGCGACATCCGCACGTTGGAATGGAGCAGAATCGAGTGCCACTGGTACATGACGCTGTAGAGCAGCAGCGCGAGCGGCGAAAACCCCAGCAACAGCGAGGGCAGGGCCATGAAGGTCGAATCGATGATCTGGTCGACCGGGTGGACGCGATAGGCCGCCAGCCAATCGAGATGCCTGCTCGAATGGTGGATCCGGTGGAACTGCCACAGCCACGGCACCGCGTGAGTTATCCGGTGCGCCAGCCACAGCATGAAGTCTGCGGTCAGCAGGACCAGCGGAATCTGGAGCCATAGCGGCAGGCTTGTTCCGACTCCCAGCGAGCCAGTCCGCTCGAAGATCAGCGCAATCACCGCCAGCGAGCCGAGGCGGATCAGCAAACCGCCGACGCTGACATGGAGGATATCGGTAAGAGTGCGTCGCCACGAGAACGTCGGCGGGCGGCGCGAGGGGATCAGCAGTTCGAGCGGGACGAACACCAGCGCGATCGCGGCAACGCTCAGCAATGGTCGCCAGTCCAGGTCCATTTTGCGCGCTTCGAGCCCCCGGCAGCATTCCCAAATCGTGAACGAGGCCTAAACGGTAAAGCTTGCCGAATGGTTTACGATGGCGGCTCCGTGGCCTTGATGAAGCTGTCGATTACCCGCTTGCGCCCGGCGGTTTCGAACTCGATCTCCAGCTTGTTGCCTTCCTGATCGATCACCGCGCCATAGCCGAACTTGTCGTGGAACACGCGCATCCCGATGGCGAGGTCGGCGCGCGGTTTGGCGGCGAAGCTGGCGGCGCTGCGCCCCGGTTCGGCGATCCGTTTGGGGGTGGCGTCATAGCCGGTGGCGACCGCGCGTTGCCAGCCGGGGCCACGGGTCATGATCCGCGAGGGCTGGGTCTGCGCGAGATGCGCGAAGGGATCGTCGTTTTCGCTCCAGTTTGCGCGCCACAGCGAGGCACCTCCGCTCAGCGTGGTCTCGTGCTCGACATGCGCAGGCGGCAGTTCGCCAATGAACCGGCTGGGGATCGAGCTGGTCCACTGCCCATAAATCCGCCGGTTCGAGGCGTGGAAGATCGTGCAGCGCAGCCGCGCGCGGGTGATCGCAACATAAGCGAGGCGGCGTTCCTCCTCCAGGCTGGCCAGCCCGCCCTCGTCGAGCGCGCGCTGGCTGGGGAACACGCCTTCTTCCCACCCGACCAGGAACAGGTGATCGAACTCAAGCCCCTTGGCGGCGTGGATCGTCATGATCGTGATCTTGTCGGCCTCGGCGTCAGCGTCGTTATCCATCACCAGGCTGACGTGTTCGAGGAACCCGCCGAGCGTCTCGTAATCCTCCATCGCGCGGGCGAGTTCGGACTGGTTCTCCAGCCGCCCCGATGCATCCACACTCTTCTCGGCCTGGAGCATCGCGGTGTATCCGCACTCGTCCAGGACCGTTCGGACGAGTTCGGCCGGAACCAGCGTCTGCGCCAGCTCGCGCCAGTGGGCGATCCCGCGCATGAGAATCGCGAGGCTGTTGCGCGCGCGCGCCGCCAGCTCATCCGAATCGCACACTTCGAGCGCGGCGGCGGCCAGTGGAATGCCGCGCCCGCGCGCGGTGCGGTGGAGCGTCTCCAGCGCCTTGTCGCCCAGACCCCGCTTGGGGGTGTTGAAGATGCGCTCGAACGCGAGATCGTCGGCGGGTTGGGCGATGACCCGCAAGTAGGCCAGCGCATCGCGGATTTCGGCGCGCTCGTAGAACCGGAAACCGCCGACGATCCGGTAGTTGAGCCCGATCGCGATGAACCGGTCCTCGAATTCGCGGGTCTGGAACTGGGCGCGGACCAGGATCGCCATCGCGTTGAGACTGACCCCCTCGCGCATCAGGCCTTCCGCCTCCTCGCCCACCCGGCGCGCTTCCTCGGGTCCGTCCCACACCCCGATCGCGCGGACCTTGTCGCCCGCATTCCGCGTGGTCCACAGCGTCTTGCCCAGCCGTCCGCTGTTGGCATCGATCAGTCCCGATGCAGCGGCGAGGATGTCCGGGGTCGAGCGATAGTTCTGTTCGAGCCGGATGACCCTGGCGCCGGGAAAATCCTTTTCGAAGCGCAGGATGTTGGCGACTTCCGCGCCGCGCCACGAATAGATCGACTGGTCGTCGTCGCCGACCACGCAGATGTTCTTGCGGGTTTGCGCGATCAGCCGCAGCCACAGGTACTGGACCGCGTTG
>JANMPV010000065.1:0-1966 GCA_031370045.1 Novosphingobium sp.
AATACCGAAATCGACGCCTACATCACGAGCGCCGAATGGCACGGCAAGGCTGGCGGCTATGCTATTCAGGGCGTAGCCGAAGGGTTCTGCCTGTGGCTTGCGGGGAGCCACTCGGGCGTGATGGGCCTGCCGCTTTACGAAACGCGCAAACTTCTGATCGCTGCCGGATTGCTTGATGGCTGAGTGGCTCTACGAGGCCGGGATCGGCGAGGAACGCGCGATTCTGGTCGAGCGTGGCACGATCCTGGCGGCGCGGGTCGAATGGGGCGATCCGTTGCGCGCCGGGTTGGCGGTCGACGCCCGGCTGATCGCCAAGCCCGGCGGTGCTCGCCGCGGGCTGGCCTTGCTGGACGATGGCAGCGAAGTGCTGGTCGATGCGCTGCCGCGCGAGGCCAACGAAGGCGACACGCTGCGGCTGCGGATCGTCCGCGCCGCGCTGGCCGAACGTGGACGCACCAAGCGCGCGCAAGCCCGCCACGTTCCGGATGCGGTCCCCGGCCCCGCTCCCTTGTTGCTCGATGAGCTGCGCGCTGGCCCTCTGCCTGTCCGCCCGGTGCGGATCGCCGGACCCGAATTCACGGATCACGGCTGGGACGAACTTACCGAACAGGCGCATACCGGCGAGATTGGCTTCGCCGAGGGCAGCCTGGCGCTCAGCCCTAGCCCGGCGATGACGCTGATCGATGTCGATGGCTTTGGCCCACCTGCCGCGCTCGCGCTGGCCGCGGTCGACGCGATTGCCGCAGCCATGCGCCGCCTCGACCTTGGCGGTTCGGTAGGCATCGACTTTCCGACGCTGGCCGAAAAGCGTGACCGGCAAGCGGTCGACGCCGCGCTCGGCAGTGCGCTGGCCGGTTGGCGTGGCGAGCGAACCGCGATGAACGGGTTTGGCTTCGTCCAGCTCGTCTCGCGGCTCGAACGGCCCTCGCTGCTCGCCCGCTATGCCCGCCGCAATCACGCGCAGGCGCGAATCCTTTTGCGCCAGGCCGAGCGGGTCAGCGAACCCGGCGCGCTGCTGCTCACGGCTTCTCCGGCGGTACGCCGCGCGGTGCGCAGTGAGTGGGAGGCTGAGGTTGTCCGCCGCACCGGGCGCCGGATCGAATGGCGCGAGGACGCCGCGCTTGCGCCCGAGGGTGCGTTCGCTCAGGCGGTGCCGTCATGAACCATCCGCGCCGCAAGTGCCCGGTGTGCGGCAAACCGCGCTCCGAGCAACACACCCCGTTCTGCTCGACTCGCTGCCGCGACCGCGATCTGGTCCGCTGGCTCGACGATGGTTACGCCATTCCGGGCCCACCCGCCGACCCCGACAACGACTCGCCCGGTGAGAGTGGGCCTGATGAAAACGAGGACGCCTAAAGGGGGTGGACAGCCTAGCGCCGCGTCGCCATAGGCGCTGCTCCAACCGCTCGCCGGTCGTGATAGACCGTCGCCGCAGCGATGCCCGGGTAGCTCAGTTGGTAGAGCACGTGACTGAAAATCACGGTGTCGGCGGTTCGAATCCGTCCCCGGGCACCACTGCACCGGAGTTAACGTTGGCCCTCCTTGCGATCGCGACCGACGATCGGCTTGCTTCGATCGATCCGTCGCTTGCGCTCGCGCAGCAGTTGCCATCCGCTGAACACAAACAGCAGGGCGGACATCAGAGTGATCAGGTATAGCATCGCGGTGACCGTTCATCTTATTGCATTGCGGTAACCCGGATCAGGCCGCGCCGTTCCCGCCTGCGACACTTGTTCCCGTATGGCACCGCAACGTGCATGGTTGACGCGATCAACGGAGGGAAACGGCGATGCAGACGTCAGACAGGGAATGGCTGAACGAAGCAGTCCGTCGGATCGAGGCGGATTATCAGCGCTCGTCCGACACCCATCTGATCCGCCTCGATCTGCCCCGGTTTCCCGGGATCACGCTGTACCTCAAGGACGAAAGCTCGCACCCCACCGGCAGCCTCAAGCACCGCCTGGCG
>JANMPV010000505.1:0-3441 GCA_031370045.1 Novosphingobium sp.
TTGGGCACCGCGGGGTCGGTCTCGGCCAACAACTGTTCGAGATGCACGAGATCGTTGTGCCGGAACACCTTCTTCTCGGCGCCCGAATTGCGGATCCCCGCGATCATGCTGGCGTGGTTCAGTTCGTCCGAAAAGATCACGCAGCCGGGCAGGACCTTGGCCATGGTCGAGAGCGTCGCATCGTTCGATACATAGCCCGAGGTGAACAGCAGCGCGCGTTCCTTGCCGTGGAGGTCGGCGAGTTCTTCCTCGAGCTGGATGTGATAGTGGGTGTTGCCGCCGATGTTGCGGGTGCCGCCCGATCCGGCGCCGACGTCGTGCAGCGCCTCTTCCATCGCGGCGACCACTTTGGGGTGCTGGCCCATCGCGAGGTAATCGTTGCTGCACCACACCGTGATCGGCTTGGGCCCGTTGTGCCCGGCGAAGCAGCGCGCGTTGGGGAACGCGCCCTTGTTGCGCAGAATGTCGATGAAGACGCGGTAGCGCCCCTCGTCGTGGAGCCGCTCAATCGCTTGGTCGAAGACCTGATCGTAGTTCAAGGCGTGGCTCCCGTGGCCGTCGATCCCCCCGATCGTTGCCGGGCTCCCCGATCTTTAGCCAGGGCTTGGGCCCGGGGCGCCCGTCGATCGGCTGGCCCCTTCTAACGAACCGCAGCGGGCTTGACCACCCCGACTTTGCCCGGCGCTTCCGGCTCGACCGGGAACTGGAATTGGAGCCGGTTGCGCGGCGCTTCGAGGGTCAGCGCCTCGATCTCGTGGCCGGGGATCACGACCAGCGCGGGCGCGGCGCGATCGAGGCGGCGAATCGCCTTGAGCCAACCGAACACCGCCGCGCGATCCTCGTGGACGATCATATCGCCGACCAGCCTCGAGCGGGCGCGCAGTTGCTGCCAGTTGCGCGCCATCGTCGCGGTGTCGCCCGTGAACAGATATTCGCGCCCGTCGACCAGGCGCGCATAGACCATCTGCGAGCCTGGGGTGTGGCCTGGGGTGCGGATCAGGACGACGCCGGGGGCGATAGCGATCATCCCGGTGTAGCGGAACGGACGGATCGCCGCCGCCGCGCCTTTAGGCCAGGGCAGGATCCGGGCGACCGTCCCGGATGGCATCTGTTCGGGCGGGATCAGTGCGTGGGGCACAACCTTCGCCCAGTCGCTCAGTCGCAGCAATCCGCCGAGATGGTCGATATGTTCGTGGGTGAACACGATCAGCCGTGCGCGCCGCATCGCCGCGTCGATCCGCGCCTGATGGCCGGGCTGGTAAGCCTCCAGCCCCAACTTCGCCGCATCGCCCGGGCCGAACCCGCTATCGACCACGATATCGCCCCACGGACCCGAGATCAGCCCTGCCTGGATCGACAGCAGGTTGCGCTTGAGCCCGCCACCCGCGACGAACAGCGTCCCCGGAACGCGTCGCCAGCCGATTTGCTCGATGGCGACCGTTTCGGGCCGGGGGCCGGGGATCGAACCAGCGAGGTGGCGCAAATCGGCGATGCGGATTACCGGGCCGGGATCGCTGCCTGGGCGGTTGTCGAGCAGCAGCCAGTAATAGGGGACCGAGACAATCACGACCAGCGCGAGAAGCAGTCTGTAGCGACGTCTCATAGCGTTTCGCTCCGGGTCAGGCCACGCGCGGCGAGCGCGGGGGCGAGGGCGGCATTGGCGGGATCGTCGCGGGTAAACAGCGCGAAGTCCGCGCTGGTGCGGGCGAAGGCCTGGCCGTGGGTAAGAAAGGCGATGCGCCGGGCGATCCCGTCGGCGCCATCGACGAAGCGCACGCCGGGCCCGAAGGCGGCGGTCAGTTCGGGCAGCAGCAGCGGAAAGTGGGTGCAGGCCAGCACCACCGTATCGATTTGCTCGCCGCCGGGCTGCGCGCGCAGGCCGTGTGCGGCGCGGGCGAACACCGCCGGATCGACCGGCTCGCCGCGCAGCCGGGCCTCGGCGGCGGCGACCAGTTCGGGTGCAGCATGGCGCAGCAGGATCTTGTCTGCGGCAAATTCGGCTTCGAGCCGGTCGACATAGCCCTGGCGGATGGTCGCTTCGGTCCCCAGCAGGCCGATCACGCCCGTGCTAGTCAGCGCGGCGGCGGGTTTGATCGCCGGGACCGTCCCGACAATTGGCACCTCCAGCACCTCGCGGACCATCCCCAGCGCGATCGTGCTGGCGGTGTTGCAGGCGATGCATACCAGCCGCGGGCGGAAGCGTTCGGTCATCCGCCCGAGCAGGCCAGAAACGCTCGCCGCGATCTGTGCTTCGGTCTTGGTGCCATAGGGCAGCCCGGCGTTGTCGGCGGCGTAGATGATCGGCGCAGCGGGCAGCAGCGCCCGCGCCGCGTCGAGCACGGTCAGCCCGCCGACCCCAGAATCGAAGATAAGGATTGGGGATGCGGGATTGATCTCAGCCGCCAATGCCCCACCCCCGCTCGTGCTGAGCTTGTCGAAGCACAGTCGATGCTTCCGCAATGGAGCTAAAAGCAAAACAGCCCTTCGACAAGCTCGAGACGGGCGGTATGTGGGGGGGATGAACTATTTGGCCGCTTTCGCAATTGCCTATTTGCTCGGGTCGATTCCGTTCGGGCTGCTGCTGACCCGGCTGGGCGGAACCCAGGATCTGCGCAGCGTGGGGTCGGGCAGCACCGGCGCGACCAACGTGCTGCGTACCGGGCGCAAGGGGCTGGCGGCGGCGACGCTGGTGCTCGATCTGCTCAAGGGCGTGGCGGCGGTGGCGATCGCGTGGCGGTGGTTCCCCGGCGGCGCGCCATGGGCGGCGCTGGGCGCGGTCGTGGGACACTGCTTCCCGATGTGGCTCGGCTTTCGCGGCGGCAAGGGCGTCGCCACGCTGGCCGGGGTGTGCCTGGCGCTGGCCTGGCCGATCTGGCTGGCTTACGCGGTGGTGTGGTTCGGGGTGCTAGGGCTGAGCCGGATTTCCTCGGTGGCCGGGATGAGCGCGGCGATCGCCGCGCCGATTGCCGCGGCGGTCTTGGGACATGCCGATTTCGTGCCCGCGCTGGCATTGATCGCGGTGCTGATCGTGTGGCTCCATCGCGGCAATATCGCGCGGCTGCGCGCCGGAACCGAGGGCAAGGTGGGGCAGCACTCGTGACCGGAACGATTGTCAAACAGGCGGCGGCGATGGCGCAGGACGAAGCTTTTGCCCGCATCCGCCTGCTCCGCTCGCCCAACATTGGCCCGGTCAGTTATCGTCAGTTGCTGCGCCGGTTCGGCGATGCGCAGCAGGCGCTCGAAGCTCTGCCCGATCTCGCGGGACGTGGCGGCAACGCCTATCGCCCCGCACCCGCCGCCCGGATCGAGGCCGAGGTCGCCGCTGTCCGCGCTGCCGGCGCGCGTTATCTGTTTCACGATGCGGCTGAATACCCCGCGCTGCTGGGCGAGCTGGAAAGCGCCCCGCCGGTGCTGATCGTCCGCGGCGACACGGCTATTGCC
>JANMPV010000157.1:0-3912 GCA_031370045.1 Novosphingobium sp.
GATCGAGGAGGCGCTTGAGCGCATGCCCTTGCCGCCTGTTGCCAACCGCAATGAGCTCATCGCCGAAATCCGGGAAATTCTGGCTTCCGTGCCAAAGCGCGCATTCCCGACGATGGCCGAAATTGATGCCGAGCTTTATGACGCAGACGGATTGCCGCGTTGATCGTAGATACGTCGGCGCTCATCGCAGTCCTGACGGGTGAATTGGGCCACGAAAAATTGTTGGCCGCGTTGCTCGATGAGTCGGCAATCCTTCCTGCTCCCGCCCGGCTCGAGTTCCTGACCGTGGCGCGCGGCAATCGGCTTGGCTTGGCGAAACAGGCCGAAGCACTGCTCGACCGACTGACCCGGCTGGGCATGGAAACCTTGGCTTGGACGGCCGATCATGCCGCGACGGCGGCATCCGCCCAGATCGCTTATGGTAAAGGCAACGGGCGTGGGGGGACACTCAACCTGCTGGACCTGATGGTCTATGCGGTGGCCCGGCAGAGTAACACGCCGCTGCTGTGCACGGGCCGCGATTTTGCCAGGACCGATGCCGCTATCCACCCGTCGAGCCGGGTCAGGTAAGACTATCAATAATCTTGACAAAACGAACCACATCGGTTATATTCCCGCCCGCAACGGGTGCGGAGGGCGGGTGCGCTCGCGCTTTTCGCCTCCCGCTTGACGGCCGACGCGGGCGCGCGACGGGGCGGTTCTGCCCCATGCAGCCCACGTCAGAAGCGACCGACCGGATGATGCGGTGCCTTGCGCCCTGGACACGCCTGCCCCTGCGTTCACGCCGGGCGGGCTCCCCCGGGGGACATGTCGGCTCCGCCACTGGCGCGGCGTTATCAGCCGCGCGGGGGATGGTTAGGCTCGCGAGCCCGCCCGCCGCCCTCGGCCGGTCGCCGATCCAGGGTCGAGCCGATGCGCGCGTGGATGGCGCGTTCGGCCGTTCGCCTGCTCCTCCGCCCGCCCCGCCGCGCGTCTCCTGACGCCGCGTCGGCCGTCGCCCGTTGTTCGCGCGACTTTGCCTGGCGTTTTCCCGCGCTCGCCTGCGGGGGACTGGGTGTGCCCGTCCCTCGGGACCACAGATGGCTGGTTTGGAAGTCGTGAGCCAACGCACACACTACCTATGGTCGCGGTCACAATGCCGACGCACGAATCGGCTACATCCCTCTTGCGACCCTAAGCTGTCCGGAGACGGGCAGCCACCTTGTGAAAGGGGGCGGCGCCGGGAGTTCCGGCACCGCCCCTTCTTTTTTGCGCCGATCGGCGTGGTGCGGATTACGCCGCCCGGGTCTCGCCCTCGACCACTGCCAGAGGCGCGCTGCCGCCGACCAGGATCTTCTTGGGCTTCATCGCCTCGGGCACCTCGCGGACCAGATCGATCGTCAGCAGGCCGTCGGCCAAGTCGGCCTTGTCGACCCGGACGAAGTCGGCCAGCTCGAAGCGGCGTTCGAAGCCCCTGTTAGCGATCCCGATGTGGACGAAATCGCGGCCCTCTGGTTCGGCCTTCTCGCCCTTGATCGTCAGCAGGTTCTGCTGCGCGGTGATGTCGAGTTCGGCATTCTTGAACCCGGCGACCGCCAGCGTGATGCGATAGGCATCCTCGCCCTGGCGCTCGATATTGAACGGCGGATAGTTGTCGCCAGCAGTGAGCCGGGCCTGACGTTCGAGCAGGTCGAACAGCCGGTCAAAGCCGACGGTGGTGCGGCGATAGGGGGTGAAATCGAAACGGTTCATCGCAATATCCTCTGGTTGAGCAATGCTGCACTATCCCGCCAAAAGGCCCGATATCGGCGCCCCGGCGGGTTCTCACGGCCATGCCCGCAGAGCGGCGCATGACACGTCAGGCGATGTGTGATAGCCCGATGAAAATTCAAGAGGGCGCTGAGGGCCTTCGCAAAATTGGTATCAAAGGTAAGCAGATGAGCGACGCGGACGGCACGCCCAAGGTTGAAATTTACACCAAGTGGGGCTGCGGTTTCTGCGCCCGCGCCAAGGGTTTGCTGGGCAGTATGGGGGTCGAATTCGAGGAATACGACATCACCATGGGCGGGCCCCTGCGCGCCGAGATGCTGGCGCGCTCGAACGGCGGAACCACCGTGCCGCAGATTTTCATCGGCGGGGTCCACGTCGGCGGGTCGGACGATCTGGCGGGGCTTGAGCGCACCGGCAAGCTGGACATGCTGTTGGGTCGGTGAGCGCTCCCGTCAAAATCGCCGTCCTTCAGATGACCGCCGGGATCGATCCGGCAGAAAACGCTGCGACCATAGTCGCCGCAGCCGATCGCGCCGCGGGCGAGGGGGCGGCGATGCTGTTTACCCCCGAAATGTCGGGCTTGCTCGACCGCAATCGCCAACGCGCCGCGGCGCATATCGTCGCCGAGGATGCCAACCCGGTGCTGTCCGCTGCGCGCGATGCCGCGCAACGCCACGGCCTGTGGATTGCGCTCGGTTCGCTCGCGGTGGCGCGCCAGGATGGCAGGTGGGCCAACCGCTCGCTGCTGATCGACCCCGCTGGCGCGGTCGCCGCGCGCTACGACAAGATCCACATGTTCGACGTCGATCTGGCGAGCGGCGAAAGCTGGCGCGAATCGAATGCCTATGCGCCGGGCGAGCAGGTCGTCACCGCCGCAACCCCGCTCGGGCGCCTGGGCCTGACCGTGTGCTACGACATCCGCTTTCCCGTGCTGTTCGAGGAACTGGGACGGCGCCAGTGCGATGCCATCGCGATCCCCTCCGCGTTCACCGTGCCCACCGGCACCGCGCACTGGCACCTGCTCCAGCGCGCCCGCGCGGTGGAGGCGGGCGCCTGGGTGATCGCCGCGGCGCAATCCGGCCACCATGCCGATGGGCGCAAGACGTTTGGCCATTCGCTTGTGGTCGATCCGTGGGGCGAGGTGGTGCTCGACATGGACACCGCGCCCGGCGTGGGCTTTGCGACGATCGATCCGGCGCGCACGGCTGAAGTCCGCGCGCAACTCCCCGGCCTTGCGAACAAGCGCGAAATCCCTAGCTCGCAACCGGCATGATCGTATTCGACCTTGAATGTTCCGGCGGCGCGCATCGCTTCGAGGGCTGGTTCAAGTCGTCCGACGATTTCGCCAGCCAGCAGGCGCGCGGCCTGATCGCCTGCCCGCACTGCGAATCGGCCGATGTCGCCAAGGCGCCGATGGCTCCGCGCCTGTCGCGCAAAGGCAACCAGGGTGCCGCTTCCGCGCCGCCTGCCGCCGCGTCGGAGCTTCCGTTTGCGTCTGCTCCCGCGCCCGAAAAACCTCAAGCGATTGCCTCGCCCAGGCTCCCGCCCGAGGCGGTTGCCGCGATGCATGCGCTGGCCGCGATCCAGGCCGAGGCGATCAAGACCTCGCGCTGGGTGGGCGACAAGTTCGCCGATCAATCGCGCGCGATGCACTATGGCGATGCTGACCATGCGACGATCCACGGCCAGGCTACCCGCGAGGAAGCGCGCGACCTGCTCGACGAGGGGATCATGGTCGCCCCGCTGCTGATCCCGATTGCCCCGCCCGACGAGATCAACTGACACCCTTTTTGCCGACGCGATTGCACCGGCCCCGGCGCGCCCCTACAGCAACCGCGTGCGCCCGTAGCTCAGCAGGATAGAGCATCAGATTCCTAATCTGGGGGCCATGGGTTCGAATCCCGTCGGGCGCACCATGTTATCAATGACTTAGGCGCCCGTGAGTTTGCTCCATTTGCGGCTAGGTAACATCCTAGGTAACATTGAAGGCGTCATTCAGACATATGAAGTCGGATCGTCGCGCATGCCGAGGTGCTCGGGTCAACGTCCGTTGCGCGTTGGACCGAATCGCTCTCCTCCTCGATCAGGAACATCAAAAGTGATGGCGTCGAGGTACTCGACTCCTGTTCGAAGCCTCGTTGCGCAGGATGCCGCTCAATTCGT
>JANMPV010000175.1:0-5372 GCA_031370045.1 Novosphingobium sp.
TGGCATCCTTCATGTCGATGAACTCGCCTTCCACCGAGACCGGCTGGCCGATCGTGAGCATGTCCTGCTTGCCGTTCGGGCCGATCACCGTGACCTTTGAAAAGACCGGCGTCACCGAAAGCGCGGCGTTGACCTTGAGCCCGCCGAAACTGAACGCACCGGGACGCTTGGACTGCGAAAAGTCGATGAGATAAGTCACATCGACAACCGGGGTATTGGCCGCTTTAGCATACGTGGCCAAGTAGTAGCTGTTCTGCCCGGACGACATGGCAAGGCCAAGGCTGCTCATCCCGCTACCCGTGAAATCGCTGGCGACCATGACCTGCTTGGGGAGCATGCCCGGCTTGTAATAGGTGGCCTTGCCCTTGCTGCCCTTTTCGAGCGCGATGTTGATATCGGTCGGTCCCGTCTGCGCCTTGACCTTGGCGAAACCGGGATCGGCGAACACGGCATCGGGTGCCAGCACCGAGAACCCGCGCGTCTTCATCTGCGCAACGAAATCGGCGTAGGCCGCGTCGGTGATCTGCTGCATCATCGCGGGGGTGACGCCGACCAGCTTGCTCTGGGCTTTGGTGGCCCCGCCGAACGCGCCCATCAGCCCGCCGGTCGTGTTGGTCTGATCGGTCGATTAGAAGATGAAAACGACGGTGAAAGCGGCGATCGCGATCTGCGAAGCGCCCTTGAGCGCGCCCTTGTTCTGGATCTTGAGCGGCGCCTCCTCCTTGGCAAGGACGAGCTGCGCGGCGGCAAGCGAAAAAGCTGCGGCGCACAGCGCAGCGTAACGTACAAAACGCATGAAATTCCCCCCGATGATGGATTGTTGTGCGCCCGCTTCGAAGGCTTTTCGCGGGTGGGTCGTTAGTTGTCAACGCGTTACAAAAGGGCGGCCTGGCGCCGGAGAAGAAGTGCACGACCATGCGCGCGATTTACGCGATTGCTGGACTGCTGCCGAGCGGAGCGTCGCCCCCACCGACATTACGATGAAAGATGAATAGCAGGGCCGGCGTGTCATCGTCATTACATGTTCGGATAGTTCGGGCCCCCGCCGCCTTCGGGGGTGGTCCAGGTGATGTTCTGGTTGGGGTCTTTGATGTCGCAGGTCTTGCAGTGGACGCAGTTCTGCGCGTTGATCTGGTATTTCGGCTCGCCGTTCGGCCCTTCGAGCCACTCATAGACCCCCGCCGGACAATACCGCGTCGATGGCCCGCCGAACACGCCCAGTTCGCTGACCTTCTGTAGCTCCAGATCCTTGACCACCAGGTGGACCGGCTGGTCTTCGGCATGGTTGGTGAAGCTCAAAGCCACCGACGAGAGCCGATCGAAGCTGATCACGCCGTCGGGCTTGGGATATTTGATCGGCTTGTACAAATCGGCGCGGTTCAGATCCTCGTAGTCCGGGTGATGCTTCATCGTGAGCGGCAGCCCGATCTTGAGCGTGCGCATCCACATATCGACGCCGCCGATGATCGTGCCGACATCGTCCCCGAACTTTTCCATCGCGGGCAGCACGTTTTGGACCAGCTTCAATTCCTTGGCGATCCAGCTTGCGCGCAAGGCTGCTTCGTATTCGTCGACACTGTCGTGCGCTCGTCCCGCCACGATCGCCGCAGACACTGCCTCGGCTGCCAGCATACCCGATTTCATCGCGGTGTGGCTGCCCTTGATCCGGGGCACGTTGACGAAGCCCGCCGAGCAGCCGATCAATGCGCCGCCAGGGAACGCCAGCTTGGGCACCGATTGCCAGCCGCCGTCGTTGATCGCGCGCGCGCCATACGACACTCGCCGCCCGCCTTCGAGGATCGCGCGGATCTGGGGGTGCTGTTTCCAGCGCTGCAATTCCTCGAACGGATAGACATACGGGTTGGCGTAGTTGAGCCAGGTGACCATCCCCAGCGCGACCTGGTTGTTCGCCTGGTGATACAGGAAGCCGCCGCCGTTCGTGGTACTTTGGCTCAGCGGCCAGCCTTGAGTATGGATCACCCGCCCCGGGAAATGCTTGGCGGGATCGATATCCCACAGCTCCTTGATCCCCAGGCCATAGACTTGCGGCTGGCAATCGCGCTCAAGATCATAGTTGGCCTTGAGCAGCTTGGTCAGGCTGCCGCGCGCGCCTTCGGCGAACAGGGTGTACTTGGCGTGGAGCTCCATTCCCGGCTGGTAATCGCTCTTGTGGCTGCCATCTTTGGCCACGCCCATGTCCTGCGTCGCGACGCCGATCACTTTGTTGCCATCGGTGAGGATTTCGCCCGCGGGGAAGCCGGGGAATATCTCGACGCCCAGTTCTTCGGCCTTGCCCGCCAGCCAGCGACACAGATTGCCGAGGCTGCCGGTGTAGCAGCTTTCATTGGACATAAACGGCGGCATGAACGCGTGGGGGAGCGAATACTGTTTGGTCTCGCTCAGCACCCAATGATGGTTCTCGGTCACCTCGACCTCAGCCATCGGGCAATCGTCGCGCCAGTCGGGCAGCAACTCGTCGAGCGCGCGCGGATCGACCACCGCGCCCGACAGGATGTGCGCGCCAATCTCCGAGCCTTTTTCAAGGATGCAGACCGTGGTTTCGGGGTTGATCTGCTTGAGCCGGATCGCCGCGGCGAGGCCGGCGGGGCCACCGCCGACAATCACCACGTCATAGGGCATCGATTCGCGTTCGCTCACGGCGGCAACTCCCTTTGGTATCGCGCCATTCGCCTTGATTGCTGGGGCCGGGCAGGTCAAGACCGCGCCTGACCATGGAACCGGGCGGAACACAGGATTGGGCGGCAGAACTCGCCGCAGCGCAGGCGTGGTGGCGCGAGGCCGGGGTCGATCTGGCCTATGCCGATCACGCCACTCACTGGCTCGAAGCCAGCCGCGCGCAAGCCGCGCAGAGTAACGCCGAGCCGGTCATGCAAGCGCCAGGACCCGCGGCGTCTGCCGAGCCCACCAAGCCCCGGATCGGCGGCGACCGGACGCTGTGGCCGACGACGCTGACGGACTTTGCCGGGTGGTGGCTGACCGAGCCAAGCCTCGATCCCGCCCCCGCCGCCCAGCGGGTTTTGCCCGTCGGGCCGCATGGCGCACCCTTGATGGTGCTGGTAGCGATGCCCGAGCCGGGCGACAGCGCCGATCCGCTCGCCGGGTGCCAGGGCCGCCTGCTTGATGCAATCCTGACGGCGTTCGGCTTCGCCCGCCCCGAAATTTACCTCGCCAGCATCCTGCCGCGACCTGTCCCCGCGCCGGATTGGGCGGCAATGACCAGCGCCGGACTTGGCGAAGTGCTTGCCCATCACGTCGCGCTGGCCGCTCCGCGGCGGCTGATTGTGTTCGGCCGCGACGTTTCATCGCTTCTTGGCCACGACCCGGCGCAAGTCGCTCAATCTTCACTCCGATTTAACCATGAGGGGGGAAGCGTGCCGCTGGCGTTCGCGCCTGCGCTCGAGGCATTGCGCGAACGCCCGGCACTGAAGCGGGGGCTATGGGCGCGTTGGCTCGATTGGGGGCTTGATTGAGACGGGACTTGACGCAGGCAAAGATCGCTTTGAGGCTGGCCGCAGGAATCGCGACGCTTGGCCTCGCCGCGCTTGCCGTGCCAGCGTCCGCCAACAGCGCTTCCGCCGACTATTTTCGCCTGCGCGGCGAAAACCGCAATGCCCCCAGTGTCCTCACCAAGGACGAGCGCGACTTCTACACCGCGCTGTTCGCCGCCGAGCGCACCGAAGACTGGGCCAAGGTCCAGGCGATGCTGACGCAAAAGCCCGACGGCCCGCTGCATGCGGTTGCCAAGGCCGAATTCTACCTCGCCGCCAACTCGCCCAAGGCCGATGCTGCGCCGCTGGTCCAGCTTGTCCAGCAAGCGCCCGATCTGCCGTGGGCCGACCAGCTCTCGCGCCTCGCCGCCAAACGGGGCGCAACCGACCTGCCCGGCCTGCCCGATGCGCAGCGGCTCTATTCGGTGTCGAGCGCGCCCAAACGGCTGCGCCCGCGCAGCACGTCAGACGGGACGATGCCCGATGGCATTGCCAACGCGATCCTGCTGGCGATCAAGAACGACGATCCCACCGGCGCGCGCACTTTGCTCGACGGGATCGACGCCTCGCTTTCGAGCGAAGCCCGCGCCGAATGGCGCCAGCGGGTGGCCTGGAGCTTCTATATTGAGAACGACGATGCCCAGGCGCTCGCCGTGGCGCGCAGCGTCGCCGATGGAGCCGGGCCGTGGGTGGCCGAGGGCTGGTGGACCGTAGGCTTGGCCGCATGGCGGCTGGGCGGGTGCGACGAAGCTGCCACCGCGTTCGAGAAATCCGCCGCGATCGCCGAGAACGCCGATCTCGCCGCCGCGGGCAACTATTGGGCGAGCCGCGCGTGGGTTCGCTGCCGCGCGCCCGAAAAAGTCTCCGCCGATCTGCGCGCCGCTGCCAAAAAGACCGAGACATTCTATGGCTTGTTAGCCGCAGAGGCTCTGGGGCTAAAGGAACCGGCCTTGCGCTCGTCTCCCGATTTCTCGGGCGAGGACTGGCAGGCGCTGCGCGGCACCGGCAACGTCCGCTCAGCCGTTGCGCTGGCCGAGATCGGCCGCGAGGACCTCGCCGACGAGGTGCTGCGCTATCAGGCGAAGATCGGCGATCCGCGCCAGTTTGCGGCGCTGAGCCGTCTGGCGCGCGATCTCGGCCTCGCCTCGACCCAGTTGTGGATGGCCTACAACGCGCCATCGGGCGGGCGCCCCGACGATGCCTCGCGCTATCCCACGCCCAAGTGGACTCCGGCCACCGGGTGGAAGGTCGATCCGGCGTTGGTTTATGCCCACGCCTTGCAGGAATCGAACTTCCGCACCGCAGTGGTCAGCCCGGCGCAAGCCAAGGGGTTGATGCAGATCACCCCGATTACCGTGCGCCAGCACAGCCCGGCGCTATCGCTGAACGCCGCCGCGGTCGATTTGACCAACCCCGCAGTCAACCTCGCGTTCGGCCAGCAAAACCTTGAAATGCTGCGTGATTCAGGCGCCACTGGCGGTCTGTTGCCGAAGATCATGGCCGCCTACAATGCCGGCCTCGCCCCGATCACCCGCTGGAACAGCGAGATCCACGATGGTGGCGATCCGCTGCTGTGGATGGAATCTATCCCCTATTGGGAGACCCGCGGCTATGTCTCGGTGGTGATGCGCAACTACTGGATGTACGAAAACCAGGCCGGGGGAAGCTCCGACAGCCGGGTCGGGCTGACCGAGGGCAAGTGGCCCAAGTTCCCCGGCCTGACGGGTGCCTCGGCGGTGCGCGTGGCGCAGAACACGCGCTAATCATGCAATTCCCTTTCCCGCTCATGTCGAGCGAACTGGAGTCATCGTGCACGTGTGACGACGTCGCTCGACCAGTGCGGTCTTGAGATTGTGGGGGGGG
>JANMPV010000201.1:0-9851 GCA_031370045.1 Novosphingobium sp.
ATATGCGCCAAGCTCGTTGGGCAATCCGGCGTTGGGATAGACCATGATCAGCGTATCGGCGATCTGGCTAAGCGCGCGGACGTGCGGGCGCAACTGCGTAGCGCCAAAGCTGCAGTTGAGCCCGATGGTCAGCGGTTTGGCGTGGCGCACCGCATACCAAAACGCCTCGACCGTGTGGCCCGACAGGTTGCGGCCTGACAGATCGGTCAGCGTCATCGACAGCATCAGCGGCACTTCGCGGGCGAGCTCGGCTTCAAGCTGCTTGATCGCCATGATCGCGGCTTTGGCATTGAGTGTGTCGAAGATCGTCTCGACCAGGATGAAGTCGGCGCCGCCCTCGACCAACGCCGCAGCCTGCTCCTTGTAAACGTCGACGAGGAAATCCCAGTCGATCTCGCGATAGCCGGGATCGTTGACGTCGGGCGACAGCGACAGCGTCTTGTTGGTCGGGCCAATGGCGCCTGCGACAAACCGCGGGCGGCCATCGCCTGCTTCGAATTCGTCCGCGACCCGGCGCGCCATCTTGGCGGATTCCAAGTTGATATCGCGGACCAGATGCTCGGCAGCATAGTCCGCCTGACTGATCCGGTTGGCGGAAAAGGTGTTGGTTTCGGCGATGTCGGCCCCCGCCGCGAAGTACGCACGGTGGATCGACTCCGGAACCTCGGGTTTGGTCAGCGCGAGGATGTCGTTGTTGCCCTTCTGGTCGCGCGCCAGCCCCAGCGACCCAGCATAGTCAGCTTCGCTCAGTTTCCAGTTCTGGATCTCGGTGCCGAACGCCCCGTCGGTGATCAGGATGCGCTTGGCCGCTTCGGCGAGGAATTGCTCTCTTTTGGTCATGCCACATCCTCCAGCGCGGCCACCGGCTGCTTGGGGCGAATCCCCAGCATGTGGCAGATCGCGTAAGCCAGCTCGGCGCGGTTGAGAGTGTAGAAGTGGATGTCGCGGACCCCGCCCGCATACAACCGTCGGCACAGTTCGGCGGCAACGGTCGCGGCGACCAGCTTGCGGGTCTGCGGGTGGTCGTCGAGTCCTTCGAACATGGCGTCCATCCACGCCGGGATCGCCGCGCCGCACTGCGCGGCGAACTTGCGCGTCTGGGCGACGTTGGAGACGGGCAGGATGCCGGGCACCAGCGGGGCATCGATCCCCGCCGCCGCCAGCCGATCGCGAAACCGGAAAAACGCGTCGGGTGAAAAAAAGAACTGGGTAATCGCGCGGGTCGCTCCGGCATCGAGCTTGCGCTTGAGGTTGTCGATATCGCTGTCGGCGCTCAGCGCCTCGGGATGAACCTCGGGGTAGGCGGCGACCGATATTTCGAACGGGGCGATTGTGCGCAAACCCGAAACCAGATCGGCAGCCCCGGCATAGCCATCGGGATGCGCGACGAAGCCGCCCACCGCATCCACCGGATCGCCGCGCAGCGCGACGATGTGGCGCACGCCTGCGTCCCAGTACGCCCGCGCAACCTCGCCGATCTCTTCCCGGCTGGCATCGACGCAAGTCAGGTGCGCCGCCGCAGGAAGCCCCGCTTCGCTGACGATCCGTGCGACGGTGGCGTGGGTCCGCTCGCGGGTCGATCCGCCCGCGCCCAAGGTCACCCAAACGAACGACGGCGCGAGCGGAGCCAACGTGGTCACCGCATCCCACAACTGATCGTTCATTTTCTCGGACTTGGGCGGGAAGAACTCGAACGACACCGCGATATCGCCGGGAAGGCCCGCGAACAGCGGCTCGGCCAGCGCGGTCTGCAGTTCGCGCAACTGGCTGGGGGCATCGCGCGTCATGCGCTTTCCTTTCGTTGGGCCAAAGCTCGGGGAAGGCGGCGTACAGCGTCGGCGCGGCGCGATCCGGTCCAGATCATCACCGTCAGCTCGCCCCCTCCCAGCGCCTCGCCCGCTTCGGGCTCGAACCCTGCGGCGGTCATCAAGCCGCGGACCTGCTCATCGGCAAAGCCCAGACGGACGTGCGCCTGGGCGCTGCGCAACTCTTCGCGATCGTGCGGAGCAAAGTCGACGATCGCAACGCGTCCGCCGGGGCGGGTCACCCGCGCGGCCTCGGCGAGCACCGCTTCGGGCGACTGCGCATAGTGGAGCACCTGGTGGAACAGCACCGTATCGAAGGTGGCATCGACAAACGGCAGTTCAGCAAAATCGCCTTGGACCAGCTCGACCCGCCCCGGGGCAAGGCGCTGGAGCCGGGCGCGGGCGAGGCGCAGCATTTCCGGACTGTTGTCGAGCGCGACCACCGCGTCCGCTGCGGGCTCAAACAGCTCGGCCATCCGCCCGGTGCCGGTGCCGACATCGAGCACGCGGCCCAGCGGCGCGCCCAGCAAATCGCGCAATGCGGCTTCGACCGTGGCATCGGCGCTATGGAGCGAGCGCAGCACATCCCACTGCGCAGCGTGGCGGGCAAAGTAATCGGCGGCGCGGGTTTCGCGGGCGTGGCGGATCTGGCCCAGCCGCAGACGGTCGGCCTCGGCCTGCGCGGCGAACGCGGGATCGCCTGCCTCGCCGCGATCAATTAGCCCGGAAACCGAGCTCACCAGCGGCGCATCCCCTGTGCCGGGAACGCCGCGCACGAACACCCAGCTGCCCTCACGGCGACGCTCGGCCAGCCCGGCTTCGGCGAGGATGCGGATATGGCGCGAAACGCGCGGTTGCGACTGGTCGAGCACCTGGGCAAGCTCGCCCACCGCCAGTTCCATCCGGGTCAGCAGGCGCATGATCCGCAGCCGCGTGGGATCGGCCAGCGCGCGCAGGATATCGATCAGGGTGGCGGCAGGCTCGATCATCGCCAGCATCATATAAAGAATTCTTTATATGATGCAACCACGCTCGCGGGTCGCTCAATCAACGAGCGGCGTGTAAAGGTGAACGGCGGATGAATTTTGGCGTTTGCCTTGGCCGTGGCAAATCGGTAAACAGGCCTTCGCCGTCGCGTGCGCGCCTCCCCCATGGATGCGGTTTGCGGCGGTCGTTTTATTGAAGAGGGCCTGACATGAAGAAGATCATTGCTGCCGCATTTGCGGTGACTGCCTCCCTGGCTCTCGCCGCTTGCGGCTCGAGCGATAAGGCTGCGGACGAAGCTGCTGCCGACAACGTCGAAATGCCTGCTGAAGAAGCCATGCCTGCCGATGCCGCGACTGCTCCGGCGGACGCGATGGCGCCTGCCGCCGATGCTCCGGCTGCTGCCGGTGCCGCGACTGACGCCAAGATGGATGCCGAAGCTGCTGCCGGTGCCGCCGAAAAGGCTGCCGACGAGGCCAAGGCCGCAGAAAAGAAGATGTAATCCGCTCCGGCTGCGCGTCAAACCGCGGCCGGGATTGCATCGCTGTTATGCGAAAAGAGGGCGGGAACCCGGGTAGCCGGTTTCCGCCCTTTTTCGTGTTGGGCGGATCCCGCTTCACGCTGAACACTTTCACCGCGCGACGCGCCATGGCATGGTGCCTGCAATGAAGCACCGCGTCGCACTTCAGACAGCCCTGTGCCTGCTGCTCGCCGCGTGCGGGCCGGGCGAGAACGACCCCGGACCCGGCGGGGTTACGGTTGGCGAGGCCAAGGCGCTCGACGATGCCGCCGCGATGCTCGATGCGCGCCGCTCGCCGGCCGATGGTGCGGCAGTGGTTCCCGCGCCGCTACCGCCGACGCCGACGCCGACACCCACGCCAGACAAATGAACGATTGGTCGGCCTGGCTCGGGCGCGAGCAACGCCGCGAAGACCGGATCGATTCCGGCGCCTATGCCCGCTGGCTAGCCACGCTCGATCGCGAGGCGTCGACCGACGGGCACGTGCCGCAAGGCTACCATTGGTGCCTCGCGCTCCCGGATACGCCGACCGCGATCCTGGGTGAGGATGGTCATCCCTTGCGTGATTCGTCGCCCGAAAGCTTCCTCCCCCCGGTACCGCAACCACGGCGGATGTGGGCTTCGAGCAAGGTCGAATTTCTGGCCCCGCTGCGCGTTGGGGCGCTGATCGAACGGCGCTCGAAGGTCGCTTCGATTTCCGCCAAGACCGGCACTAGCGGGCCGCTGGTGTTCGTCGATATCGCCCACGAGACGCACGCCGATGGCGAGCTGGCGGTACGCGAGGTGCAGAGTCTGGTCTATCGCGATCCGCCCCCCGCCGGATCGCCCCCCGCCCCGCCTGCGCCGGGGCCCGAGGCGTTTGACCCCGGTGGATGGGACGCCCACCGCGCGCTGATCCCCTCGGAACCGCTGCTGTTCCGCTTCTCCGCGCTTACCTTCAACAGCCATCGCATCCACTACGACGAGCCGTATGCTGCGGGCGTCGAGGGCTATCGCGGACTCGTTGTCCACGGCCCTTTGACCGCGACCTTGCTGCTCGATCTCGCGCGGCGGCACCTGGGCGACAACGTGCTGAAAAACTTCTCGTTTCGCGGGGTATCACCGGTGATCGCCGGAGAAATGCTGCACTTCGTACTGCGCAGCAAAGTTGCAGCATTCGAGCTTTGCGCGTTCGCGTCGGATGGCCGCGAGGTAATGCGCGCCAGCGCCGCCTAGGTCAGTCGAGCGACACCCTCCCGCGCCCGGCCTTGACCGTCCCGCGCAGCTTCTTGCCCGCCAGCCGTTCGACTTTGTTGACCCGGTTGACCCGGCTTTTGGCGCGCTTCAGCGGTACGCGGAAGGCGTCGGCTATCAGCTTGGCCACCCGCACGCGCGCGTCGGCGCGGTTGGCTTCCTGGGTGCGGAAACGCCGCGCGGTCAGCACAATCTCGCCGCCTGCGGTCATCCGGCTTCCGGCCAGTATCTTGAGCCGCGCAAACACGGGCTCCTCAAGCCGCAGCACGGACACGTCGAGCCGCACCTGCACCGCGGTGGCGACCTTGTTGACGTTCTGCCCGCCCGGCCCGGCGGCGGCGATGAAGCGTTCCTCGATCGACGCCAGCGCGCGGGCGATCGTCTCGGCCGCATCGCTCACACCGCAAACCCCAGCGCGGTGAAATCGGCGGGCAAGGGGCTGGTCGCGGCGACCGGCGGCTTGCCATCGCGCGCGACACTCAGCGAACGCGCGTGAAGCATCGTCCGCAGCCCGGCTCGGGCGGTGCCATAGACCGGATCGCCGAGCAACGCCGCGCCGAGGCCAGACGCGGCGTGGACCCGGATCTGATGGGTACGCCCGGTTTCGGGACGGAACTCGACCAGGGTCAGCCCGCCACGCTCGTCCAGCTTGCGCCAGTGGGTCAACGACGGCTTGCCCTTGCGCGCCGGGATCATCCGCCAGCCAGCCTCGACCGAGCTGATTTTGCTCAGCGCGAGCTCGATGGTGCCCTCGTCATCCGCCAGTATTCCTGCGACCACGCCGAGATAGACCTTCTCCACCGCGCGCGCCTCGAACGCAGCGGAGAGCCGCTTGAGCGCGCTGGGGTTGCGCGCGAGCAGCAGGCAACCCGAGGTATCGGTGTCAAGCCGATGGACCGGTACCGGGGAACGCTGGAAGTTGAGCCTGAATTCGTGCGCCCGATCCTCCAGGCAGGCGCCACCCGCGCGGGGGCGCTCAATCGGCAGGCCGGCGGGCTTGTCGATGATCAGCGCTTCGCCGTCTTCGAACAGGATAGGTATGGGGGTCATGCAGCCCCCATACCGGCTTCCGCAGCGTTATGTCACTGCGGACGCAATCCGTCGAAGCGCCTCGTCGAGCACCGCCTCGTCCGCGGCAAAGCTGATCCGGAACCCCGCCTCGCCACCGAACGCGCTAGCGGCGACCACCGCGACTCCGTGGTCGAGCAGATGCAGGCACAGCGCTTCGTCGTTTCCGAACCACGTCATCAGCGGTGCGGCATCGACGAGGCAATAGAACGCGCCGTCGGGCGTGGGCGTAGACAGACCCGGAATGGCGCCGATCGCGGCCACCACGCGATCGCGCCGCGCCCGAAACCGATCGCGCCAGTCGACCAGAAAGTCCTGTGGTCCCTCGAACGCCGCCACTGCCGCCGCCTGGCTGATCGAGCACGGATTGCCCGAGCTGTGCGACTGAAGCCGCTCCATCGCAGCGATCAGCCAGCGCGGGCCGGTGGCGACGCCGATCCGAAAGCCGGTCATGGCGTGGCTTTTCGACACGCCCGAGACGGTCAGGATGCGATCGGCCAGATCGGGGCATTCAACGGCGACCGTCGCGTGTGCGCCCGGTGTGTAGCGCAGCGGAGCATAGATATCGTCGGACAGCACCAGCACTTGCGGGTGCGCGCGCAGCACTTCGCCCAGCGCACGCAAATCCGCCGCAGGGTAAACCGCGCCGGTGGGGTTGCCCGGGCTGTTGAGCAGCAGCCAGCGGGTGCGCGGGGTTATCCTCGCGGCGAGTTGGGCTGGCGTGATGCGAAAACCGCTCGCCGCAGTGGTCGGCAGGTCCACCACCTCGCCCCCGGCAAAGCGCACCACTTCGGGATAGCTGACCCACCACGGCGCGGGAATCAGCACTTTGTCGCCCGGATCGAGCGTCGCGAGCAGCGCGTGGAAAATCGCTTGCTTGCCGCCTGCGCTGACCGTGATTTGTGCGGGCGGGGTCACGATGCCCAGATCGCGCGCAAAATGCAGCGCGGCGGCGGCCTTGAGCCGCGCGGTGCCGCCAACCGGGGTGTAGCGGGTGTCGCCCGCATCGAGCGCAGTCTTGGCGGCGGCGATCACGTGCGGCGGGGTGGCGAAATCGGGCTCGCCGACCGACAGCGAGATCACGTCGCGGCCCTGCTCGCGCAACTGCGTCGCGCGGTCGGTCATCGCGGTGGTCCGCGACGGGGCGATGCGGTGCAGCGCGGCGGACAGTCGCTCGCTCACGCCCCCAGCAGGCGGGCCGGCAACAAGCCGCGCAGCGCGTTGCCGATCCAGAAGCCGCGTTCGAGATCGCCGATCCGCAGTTCTGCCTCGACCGCGCGACCCTCGGCGAGCAGCGAGGCGCGCAGGACGCCTGGCAGTAAGCCCAGCGCGGCGGGCGGGGTCAGGAGCTTGCCCTCATGGTCGACGAATACGCTGGTAATGCTGCCCTCTGTCACCAGACCGGCCTCGTCGAGGAACACTGCTTCGTGAGCCCCGGCGGCGCGGGCGACCATCAGGGCTTCCTCGTAAAAACCGCGATCGGAGGTCTTGTGGCGCAGGCGCCAGTCGTTAGCCGCGACCGGCAGCGCCAGCAATGCAACCCGCGCCGGTACGGGAAACGGCGAAGGCAGCGGCGCGGCCTCGATGGCGTGCGCTCCGCTCCGCGCGACCACAACACGCAGCCGCGCCGGCACGTCCAGATCGAAGCACAGCGCCTGGATCGCGTTGCGGAGGCCGTGGCGGTCGAACGCAAAACCAAGCTCGGCCGCACTCGCCTTCATCCGTTCGAGGTGGAACTCGATCAGCGGAACGCCGTCCGCCGGATCGAACCGCATGGTTTCGATCAGGTCGCAATGTGCCGCCGCCGATCGTCCCACGAACCCTCCCTTGAGCACACACTCGCGCCATTCGCCCATGGCATCCGAGTCGGCGACGATCGCCGATCCCACTCCCATCGTTACCCGGCCTGATGCGGGATCGAGCCGGAGCGTGCGGATTGCCACATTGAACGCCGCGTCGGAAGTGCCGTCGGCACCGGGCGGGTCGATCCGGCCGATAGCGCCGCAATAAGCGCCGCGCGCGTCGCGTTCGACCGTGTCGATCAGTTCCATGGCGCGGATCTTGGGCGCGCCGGTGATTGAGCCACAGGGGTAGATCGCGCGAACCAGGTCGAGAGCGCCCAGCGCCAGTTGCAACCGGGCGCGGACCGTCGTGGTCATCTGGTGGACCGTGGGATAGCTCTCGACCGCGAATGCACGCTCGACCTTGACGCTACCAGGCGCGGCCACGCGGCTCAGATCGTTGCGCATCAGGTCGACGATCATCAGGTTTTCGGCGCGGTCCTTGATGCTGGCGGCGAGTTCGGTGGCGACCGCGAGGTCGCGCGCCGGATCGGCTTCACGAGGGCGCGTGCCCTTCATTGGCTTGGCCATTACTGCGCCGTCCTGCAACGCCACGAACAGCTCAGGCGAGAGGCTGAGAAGCCAGTGCGCGCCATCGAACACGATCCCGCCATATCCCGCCGCCGCCTGTGGGCGCAGCGCCGCATACAGCGCCAGCGGATTGCCGCGCCAGCTTCCAGCCAGCGGGAAGGTGAGGTTGGCCTGGTAGATGTCGCCCGCGTGGATCGCCTCACGCAAAGCGGCGAACGCGGCGAGGTAGCCGCCGGTCGAAAGTTGCGGCTCAAGCGGGCCGATTGTCGATGCTGGAGCGGTGCCTGCCTGGTCTGCCAGCCATGCGGGCACCGCAGCGGCGGCGATCTCTTCCCATCCTTCAAACGCCCCGAACCACACCAGCGGACCGCCTGCACCGCTGCGCCGGGTGGCCAAGGGCGCGAGGCGCGTTTCAAGCGCCAGTCCGGCCTCGTAAGCGATCGTTCCCGCCAGCGCATGACCCTCGTCCGCCAGCGCCTCGATCCGGGCGAGCGCGGGGGCGACTTCCTCCGGCCGCCGCGCCACCACGATCTCGTGCGGGTTGCGATACAGCCGCGCGGCGCTCGCGCCCTCGCTGCGGGCATCGTCGAGGAGGATGAAGGGGGCGGGCATCGCGGTGACGCTGCCCGTAGCCCCAGATCGGGTGGGTTGCAAAATCCCTCGCCTGTCACCGCGCCGCGCTCTATCCACGTCGCAACGACGAACGAGTGAACAACAGCATGGCCGAAATTTTCCTGGGCGCGACCGAGAAGGGTGAACGTCAAACCCTGCTGCTGAGCCGGGCCAACCGCCACGGGCTGATCGCGGGTGCCACCGGCACCGGCAAGACGGTGACCCTCCAGACGCTGGCCGAACAGTTTTCGGCCAACGGCGTCCCGGTGTTCCTGGCCGACGTGAAGGGTGATCTTTCGGGCATCTGCATGTCGGGCAGCCACGATTTCAAACACGCCGACAGCCTGGAAGCGCGCGCCTTGCAGCTGGGGATCGTGCCCTACACCTATCACGACAACCCTGCGGTGTTCTGGGACCTGTATGGCAGAAAGGGCCACCCGATCCGCACCACGATCTCAGAAATGGGTCCGCTGCTGCTGTCGCGCCTGCTTGGGCTAAACGAGACCCAGGAAGGCGTACTCTCGATCGCGTTCAAGTGGGCCGACGATAACGGGCTGCTGCTGCTAAACTTCGACGATCTCCAGCAGACCCTGATCGCCTGCGCCCAACGCGCAAGCGAGTTGGCGTTGCGCTATGGCAATATCTCCAAGGCCAGCGTCGGCACGATCCAGCGCCAGTTGCTCGCCTTCCAGACCCAGGGCGCGGATTCGTTTTTCGGCGAACCCGCGTTCGAGATCAACGACTTCATCCGTTGCGACGAAAGCGGCAAGGGGATCATCAACATCCTCGCCGCCGATCAGCTGATGCAGAGCCCCAAGCTTTACGCCACCTTCCTGCTGTGGCTGCTGTCCGAACTGTTCGAGGCGCTGCCCGAGGTCGGCGATCCCGATAAGCCCAATCTGGTGTTCTTCTTCGACGAGGCGCACCTGCTGTTCGACGATGCCCCGCAGGCGCTGTTCGACAAGGTCGAGCAGGTCGTCCGCCTGATCCGCTCGAAGGGCGTAGGGGTGTTCTTCGTCACCCAGAACCCGATCGACATCCCCGAAAAGATCGCCGGCCAGCTCGGCAACCGCGTCCAGCATGCCTTGCGCGCGTTCACCCCGCGCGATCAGCGCGCGATCCGGGCCGCAGCGGAGACCTTCCGGATCAACAAGGACCTGAATGTCGAACAGATCATCACCGAGCTCAAGGTCGGCGAGGCGCTGGTCTCGACGCTCGACGAGGACGGCGCGCCGACGGTAGTCCAGCGCACGCTGA
>JANMPV010000211.1:0-4249 GCA_031370045.1 Novosphingobium sp.
TGCTCGAGCGCCGCGGCCTCGATTTCGGCCATCGCCGCATCTTCGAGCGCGGCGACGATGATCAGGATCGCATCGGCACCGATCGCGCGCGATTCCAGAACCTGCCACGGATCGACCATGAAATCCTTGCGCAGCACCGGCAGGGGTACTGCGTGGCGGGCGGCAATCAGGTAGTCCTCATGGCCCTGAAAATAGGGCGCGTCGGTCAGCACGGAAAGGCAGGCGGCCCCACCTTTGGCATAATCTCGGGCGTGACGTTCTGGATGAAAATCCAGACGGATTAGCCCCTTGGAAGGAGAAGCTTTCTTGATTTCTGCGATCAGTGCAAAGCTATCCACGGACTTGCGACGCAGTGCGGCCTCGAAGCCGCGCGGGCTGGTCTGTGCAGCGGCCAGATCGCGCAGTGCGGACACTGGCTCGCGTACCCGCCGCTCGGCGACTTCCCTGCGCTTGGTCGCGACGATTTCAGCGAGTTTGTCCACGGCAATCAGCGTACCCGCTTAATGAACAGCTCTTCGCCGCGCCGCTCGGTCTGGAATTGGGCGAGTGACTGGACCAGGTCGGACAGGCGCTGGAAGCCGAAACTTCGCGCGTCGAACGAAGACCGCGCGCTGGCGCGGCGGCCGACTTCGGAGAGGCTGGCATAGCCGTTCTCATCGCGCTTCGAGGCTTTCCACGCGTCGCCGAGCAGCTTGACCAGGTCTTCGCCGACCGGTGGCGGCTCGCTCGGTTCCTCGTGGGTCTCGCTCACCGATTGCTCGGCAGCGTTGAGATCGATGAACCGGGTACAGGCCTGGCGGAATCCCTCGGGCGTGCGGCTGGTGCCGAAGCCATAGACCGGCAGACCGTTCTGGCGAATCCGCATTGCGATCGGCATGAAATCGCTGTCGCTCGACATGATCCCGAAGCCATCGACCCGGTCCGAATAGAGCAGGTCCATCGCATCGATGGTCATTTTCATGTCGGTGGCGTTCTTGCCCTTGGTGATGTCGAACTGCTGGTGCGGTTCGATCGCGTGCTTGTGGATCAGCGCGGCCCAGCCCTTGAGCGATGGCTTGCTCCAGTTGCCATAAGCACGACGCACGTTGACCGTCCCCAGTTCGGCCAGGATCGTCAGCGTCTGGTCGAGCCCGCCCGACGAGGCGTTGTCGGCATCGATCAGCAGCGCGATATTGCCGTTTTGCACTCTGTCGCCGTCGGGCATCGCAATTCTCCTAGCGCCGCCGCAGCCGGTCGCGGGTCAGCTGATCGACCCGGGTTACGCCCATCAGCTGCATTCCGCGCCTGATCTCGTCCTGGAGGATCGCCAGTGCGCGCTCGACCCCTGCCTGCCCCGCCGCAGCGAGCGCGTAAAGGTAAAGCCGCCCGCCCGAGGCTGCGGTCGCCCCCGTGGCGAGCGCCTTGAGCACATGGGTGCCGCGGCGGACCCCGCCGTCGCAGATCACATCGATCTCGCCGCCGACCGCGTCGACGATCTCGGCAAGCTGGTCGAACGGGGCGCGGCTGCCGTCGAGCTGGCGCCCGCCGTGGTTGGAAATCATGATCGCATCGGCCCCGATTTCGACCGCGCGGCGCGCATCGCCGGCGCTCATCACCCCTTTGAGGCAGAACGTACCACCCCACTGCTCGCGGATCTTGGCGGCGGTCGACCAGTCCATCGAAGTGTCGAGCATGGTGTTGAAATAGCTGGCTATCGACACCGCTTCGCCGGTCCCCTCGTTCACGTGCGTGTCGAGATTGGGCAGCGCGAATTTTTCTCGCAGGGCATAGTCAAGACCCCAGCGCGGCTTCATCGCATAGCCCAGCAGGTTGCGGGGTGTGAACTTGGGCGGCGAGGTGAAGCCGCTGCGCGCACAGCGCTCGCGCTTGCCCGAAACGATGGTGTCGACGGTCAGCGCGATCGCGTCGAATTTTGCCGCCTGGCAGCGCTCGATCATGCTGCGGTTGAGGCCCTTGTCCTTGTGGACATACAGCTGGAACAGCTTGGGGCCGCTGGTTAGCGCGGCGATATCCTCGATGCTCACCGTGGCCAGGCTGGAAATGCCGAACCACACCCCGAACTTTTCCGCCGCGCACGCCACCGCGCGCTCGCCCTGCCAGTGGAACACCCGCTGGAGTGCGGTCGGAGAGAGCATCAGGGGAAGGGTACTCTTGCGGCCCATGATCGTGCACGAGGTATCGATATCGGCGACCCCGGCGAGCACGTCGGGAACCAGATCAACCTCGGCAAAGGCGGCGGTGTTGCGCGCCTTGGTCAGTTCGTCGTCGGCGGCACCGTCGATGTAATCGAACACCGGCCACGGCAAACGCCGCCGCGCCAGATCGCGGAAATCGTCGATGTTGTGGCAGTCGGCAACGCGCATAAACGCCTGCTAGGCGAAGCGTCGCGGCGAAGGAAGGGTGCTTGTCAGCGGGGCTTGGTCGATGCCGGCTGGGAACCTCTTGCAACTTCGGACTTGGCCTTTTTGGCCGCAAGTTCGGCTTCGCGCTTGGCGGTGATCATCGCCACAACCTTCGCAGTTGCCGGGCGCGCCGGATAGGCACAGCCCTTCGACTGACCGATGCCCTTGAGGAACGCGCGGCGTACCGACCCGGCATAAAGCGCGCGCTCCCAGTTGCGCTGCTGGCCGTTGGCGCCCGAAACTTCGCGGATCACTCCGTGGAACGGGATCAGGCTGCCGATCACAGCTTTGGCAAGCGAGCCCGCGCCGTTGCCTCTCTTTTCATCGTTGGTCTTTTCCTGGACCACGTCGAAATCGTCTCCGAGCGATGCGTCGAGGTCGGTTATCTCAGCGCTATAGCTCCTACAGCTCTTCGGACCCGATGTGGCGTAAGGATTTTCGAGCGCGGCCAGCAACACCGGCGGGATCGCCTTCTTGCGCAAGTTGACATCGGACAGCGGCGACAGCACCACATCGTCGGCGCGCTCGTTGGCCGGATCGACCACGGTCTGCGCCGCGACCGGCGACAGCGTAAGAAAGATCGCACCAATGGCGAACGGAATTGCGACCCGCATGGGTAGTCCTCTTGTCAGGACCAAAGCGTCACAAGGCGGCGACGCTTCGTCCTGCCGTGACTACGCGGGATGCGGCGACTCGTTCCCTATTACCGTTTGAACGCCGCAAACGTGTCGCACTGGTCCTCGTCGGCGGTGGACATCCCCTTGCGCAGCCACTGCATTCTCTGCGCGGCAGAGCCGTGGGTGAACGAGGCTTCGGCGACCTGGCCCTTGGTCAGCACGTCGTCACCGATCGAGTGCGCGGCGTTGAGGCCTTCTTCGAGATCGCCCGGGTCGATCCGATCCTTATTGCGCCCGGCCCAGACCCCGGCATAGCAATCGGCCTGCAATTCCATCGCGACCTGAAGCTGGTTGGCGTCGCCCGCGTTTGATTGCTGGTTGCTGCGAACCTGATCGGACAAGCCCAGCAGTTGCTGGATGTGGTGACCGTACTCATGTGCAATCACATAGTTGCGGGCAAAGTCTCCGCCCGCGCCGAGCCGCTGTTCGAGTTCGCGGTAGAAGTCGGTGTCGAGATAGATGCCCTGATCGTTGGGGCAGTAGAACGGCCCCATCGCGCTTTGCGCCGCGCCGCAGCCCGACCGGCCCATCTGCGAATAGAACACCAGCTTGGGCGGGGTGAACGGGACTTTGGCGGCTTCGAACAGCGGCGCCCAGGTCTTGTTGAGCGAGGACAGCGCGTTGCAGCTTTCGCGGCTGACCGCATCGATCGAACAGCTTTCGGTGGCGTTGGTGCCGCCCTGCGGCGTGACCTGACCGGTAGGTTCGCCTTGTGAGCCGCCGAGCATCTGACTGGGATCGACCCCGAATACCAGCGCCGCGATCAGCGCGATGACGATGCTCCCGCAGCCAACCCGGCCGCCGGTCCCACCCAGTGAGAACCCGCTGCCCCGCTGATCCTCGACGTTGACGCTGTTGGGATCGAAATCGTCGAGCCGCATCGGAGCTTCCCCTGGATTCGTTGGACGTTGGTACTGGACAACCCTTGGGCAAGCCGCAAAGGCCGCCCGACATTCGGGTAACAACACTGCGGGGCCGGTCAATGTTCCTCAAGGGCAAATGTGCGCTGGTGACGGGTTCCACTTCGGGGATCGGACTGGCCTATGCCAAGGCGCTGGCCGCCGAGGGCGCGACGCTGGTGATCAACGGGTTCGGCGATCCGACCGCGATTGCCGCCCAAACCGCCGCGTTGACGGCGGTCAGCGGTGCGCGCGCGATCCACGTTGCTGC
>JANMPV010000515.1:0-5183 GCA_031370045.1 Novosphingobium sp.
CCCTCCTTCATCGCCAGACCGACCGAGCGGGTCTGGAGCACTTTGGCCCCGACGCTGGCGAGTTCGAGCATCTCTTCGTACGTCACGGTCTTGAGCTTGCGCGCCTTGGCGACGATCCTGGGGTCGGTGGTATAGACCCCGTCGACGTCGGTGTAGATATCGCAGCGATCGGCCTTGATCGCCGCGGCAATGGCGACCGCGGAGGTATCCGACCCGCCGCGCCCCAGCGTGGTCACGCGGCCATCGTCGGACAAGCCCTGGAAGCCCGGGATCACCGCGATCTCGCCGCTTTGCAGCGAGGCGATGAGCGCCTCGGCCGGGATCGAATCGATCCGCGCGCGGGCGTGCGCGCCGACGGTGTGGACCGGCAGTTGCCAGCCGAGCCACGAACGCGCCTTGCAGCCCAGCGCCTGGAGGGTCAGCGCGAGCAGCCCGCTGGTGACCTGCTCGCCGCTGGCGACGACCACATCGTATTCGGCGGGATCGAACAGCGGGTTGGCCTCGCGCGCGAAATTGACCAGGCGGTCGGTCTCACCGGCCATCGCACTGACCACCACCGCAACCTCGTGTCCGGCAGCCTGCTGGCGCTGGACGATCCGCGCGACACGGCGGATGCGTTCGGTCCCGGCCATGCTGGTGCCGCCGAACTTCATCACGATCCGGGCCAAAGGTGCAGCTCCCGCGCAAGAAAATGTCGCCGCGGACCCCTCGCCCGGCGGCGGGCGTCCTGTTAGGGTCGGGGCATGGATAACGCAACCGCTCCAGCTATTCGTCCCACGATCCGCACCGACGAGGCTGCGCACTTCGGCAAGCTGGCAGCAGAGTGGTGGGATCCCAAAGGTTCGTCGAAGATGCTCCACCGCTTGAACCCGGTGCGGCTGGGGTTCGTGCGCGAGGCGATCGACGCCCACTGGGGCGGCGACGCGGCGGCGCTCAAGCCGCTGGCGGGCAAGCGCGCGCTCGACGTCGGGTGCGGGGCGGGACTGTTGTGCGAGCCGCTGGCAAGGCTGGGTGCAGCGGTGACGGGGGTGGATGCTGCGCCCGAAAACATCGCGGCGGCAAGCGAGCATGCAACAGGCGCGGGACTGGCAATCGACTACCGCGCGGGCGAACTTTCCGGCCTCAACCTCGGCCAGTTCGATCTCGTCACCTGTATGGAAGTGCTCGAGCATGTCGCGGACAAGGGCGCGTTCGTCGCCGGGCTGGCGGCCAGTCTCGCCCCCGGCGGCCTGCTGATCCTCTCCACCCCCAACCGCACCGTGCAATCGCGGCTGCTGCTGGTCGGCGCTGCGGAAATGGTCGGGGCGATTCCGCGCGGGACGCACCACTGGGACGATTTCGCCACACCAGCCGAACTGCACGAACTGCTGGCGGGCGCGGGCCTGACCATCGGAACTCCGCGCGGGATCGCCTGGTCGCCCGGCAAGGGTCTGCACCTGTCGGGCGACACCGCGCTCAACTACATCCTCACCGCGACGGCTACTCCGCCAGCCTGACCCCCAACGTCGCCAGGGTCAGCGTCGGATCGGCCCGGCCTGCGCTCGCTGACTGGCAAACGTCTGCTCCCACCAGATCGCGAACATCGCCACGGCATAGAGCACCCGGCCATGATTCGCGCGTCCGGCGCGGTGCTCGGCGAACAGCGCCTCGACCGCCTCAGGCCGCAGATACCCGGCCTGCACAGCCCCGCTGGCGCGCCATGCCTCCTGCGCAAAATCGGCAAAGTCGCCGCGGAACCATTCGGCGAAGGGCAGCTGAAACCCGAGCTTGCGGGTCTCCAGCGCGCCCGGGAAAAGCCATGGTTCGACCGCCTTGCGCAGCGCATATTTGCCCAGCTTGCCGCGCAGCTTGAGCTCGCGCGGCATCGTCAGGCTCCATTCGACGAACTTGTGGCCCAGGAACGGGACGCGCGCTTCCAGGCTGGCGGACATGGTCGCGCGGTCGAGCCGGTTGAGCAGCGAACCGGGCATATGGACCGAGATGTCGGCAAGCATGAACTGTTCGAGCGGGTCGAGCGTGCGCAACGCGGGATCGGCAAAGTATTCGGCCTCGAGCCCGGCGAAGGCGTCGGCGGGGTCCTGAGCCAGGCGAAAGCGCGGTTCGTAAAGCCGGGCGCGGATGTGCGGCGGCGTGATCTGGGTCGCGGCGAAAAACTGCTGGAAGCTGCTGCCGAGCTGCGCCGAACTGGCGAACCGCCGCGCGTTCTGGCGCAGATAGTTGAACCGTGCCGGTCCTTCGGGGAGCTTCTCGACCGCGCCCAAGACCGGGCTGAGCAGGCGCAGCAGCGGGCGCATCCGGGCCGCGGCCAGTGCGTTGCGTTGGCGCTTGTAGCCGGCAAAGATTTCGTCCGCGCCTTCGCCGCACAGCACGACCTTGACGTGCTCGCTGGCGAGCCGCGACAAGTGCCAGATCGGCACCGCCGCGGTCGCCGCGCACGGCTCGTCGAACGACGCCTGGACCGCGGGGAGGAGGTTGCCCGCCGCGACCGGTTCGAGTGGCAGGACGATATGCTCCATCCCCAGATGCCGGGCAATCCGCGCTGCGCTGTCTGTCTCGTCGATCGCGGTACCCGGAAAGCCAACGGTGAACGCCTTGACCGGGGCCGAGGCGCTGGCCGCCATCGCTGCGGCAATTGCGCTCGAATCGACCCCGCCCGACAAGAAGCAGCCGACCGTGACGTCGGCCAGCATATGCTGGCGCACGGTTGCGCTCACCCGCTCGCGGGTCTCTTCGATCCAGTCGGCGTCCGAGCGGCCCGCTTGCACCGCGAACCGCGGCTCCCAGAAGCGGCGGACTTCCGGCTCACCCTCGGCCCCCAGATGGAGCACGTGGCCGGGATCAAGGCTGCGCACCTCGCGCCAGATCGAGCGCGGTTTCTGGACGTGGCCGAAGCTGAAGAAATCGTGGACCGCGCGATCTTCGATGGTGAAATCGTGGTCGGGCAGCACCCGCAACGCACGGATTTCGCTGGCGAAGGCGAGGCCATCGCGCTGTTGCGTGTAGTAAAGCGGCTTAATCCCCAGCGGATCGCGCGCCAGCGTCAGGCGTCGCTCGCGTGCGTCCCAGATCGCCGCGCCGTACATTCCCTCGACCCGTGGCCAAGCCTCGTCGCCCCAGCGGACATAGGCGGCGAGCAGCGTTTCGGTGTCGCTGTGGGTGGCGAATTTCCAGCCCCACGCTTCCAGTTCAGGGCGCAAATCGGGGTGATTATATACTTCGCCGTTGAAGACGATCCCCCAGCGGCGGTCGGCGGAAAAGACCGGCTGATGCCCGCCGGCCAGGTCGATGATCGACAATCGCCGCATCCCGAACCCGAAGTTGCGATCGACATGCGATCCCCAGTCGTCGGGGCCGCGATGAGTGATCGTATCGCAGGCGCGTTCGATCACCTCCCCGGCAACCGGCCGTCGCCCGCGCCGATACCATCCTGCTATCCCGCACATGGCCCAGCCCTATGCCAAAGCGGCCCGCTCTGCCAATGCCATCGGTCATTCCAAGCCCATCCCCTTGCAACCAGCGTATTACTCACCTAATACACTTGCCGGAACGCGTTGCGCACGGCATTGAGGCGGCAACGCAATCACGGGATCGACGATCGATGGCCACTTCCCCGACCCAAACTTCGACTTCGGTCGCCACCGCGACCAAGCTTGAGCTGACCGCGCCCGATCCGGTGCCGGTGATCGCGCCCGAACAGGCGATCGGGCTGGTGCCGGTTTCGGACGAAAACCGCTCCAAGCTGGAAACCAAGGTCGATGCGTTCGTCGCCGATCTGGTTGCGCAGGACGCCGCCAGCCCCGAATTCGGCAAGCGGGTCGATCAGCTGACCAACATGGGGCGCAAGGAGATCGCGGCGGCGGCGGCGATGTCGAACCGCTTTCTCGACCGGCCGGTGCGTGCAATGGACAAAGAAAGCGGCGTGGGCGCCAACCTTGCCGAGCTGCGTCGCACGGTCGAACAGCTCGATCCGGGCAAGAAAGGCAATCTCTCCACCGGGCGCAAGATCCTGGGGATCATCCCGTTCGGCAACAGCCTGAAGAGCTATTTCACCAGCTATCAGTCGGCCTCGGGCCACATCCAGTCGGTGCTCGGCCACCTTGCCTCGGGCAAGGACGAGCTGCTGATGGACAACGCCGCGATCGACGTGGAGCGCCAGAACTTGTGGCAGGCGATGGGCAATCTGGAACAGATGATCCACATCAGCCGCACCCTCGACGGCAAGCTGGAAGACAAATCCAACGAGCTCGATCACACCGATCCGGCCAAGGCCAAGGCGTTGCGCGAGAGCGCGCTTTTTTATGTACGTCAGCGCACCCAGGACCTGCTCACCCAGATGGCGGTGACGGTGCAAGGTTATCTCGCGCTCGATCTGGTCAAGAAAAACAACGTCGAACTGGTCAAGGGGGTGGATCGCGCTTCGACGACCACCGTCGGCGCGTTGCGCACTGCGGTGACCGTTGCGCAGGCGATGACCAACCAGCGGCTGGTGCTGCAGCAGATCACCGCGCTCAACGAGACCACCGCGGGCATGATCGATTCGACCGGCAAGCTGCTGCGCGAACAGACCGGGCGGATCCACGAGCAGGCCGCTTCCAGCACAATCCCGATGGAAACGCTCCAGCGCGCGTTCCAGAATATCTACGACACGATGGACAACATCGACACCTTCAAACTCAAGGCGCTCGATTCGATGAAGCAGACGGTCGAGACGCTGACCGGCGAAGTCGCAAAATCGCGTGCCTACATCGCCCGGGCCGAAGGTGCGTCGCAGGCCAAGCTGGCCAACGACGCGCCGTCGAGGTTGAGTTTGGAAGGGTGATGAGGGGCTTCCTTAATCCTCTCCGAGCTTGTCTCGGGGAGGTGGCAGTCGCGCAGCGACTGACGGAGGGGCCCCTCCACCCCCACGCCAAGTGGCGTGGCGGTCCCCCTCCCCGAGCAAGCTCGGGGAGGATTTGAGCATGGCCAACGAAGCGCACCAGTCGCAGGCGATCATGGCGGCGGCCAGGGACAGCCTGGCCGAGCAGCGCGCCGGCGGGCGGCGGCGCTCGATCGGGCGCGGTTCAGCCGAGCTCAAGACGCGGCACTATCGCGGCAAACTGACCCGCGTTGTAGCGGCCATCGTCGGCATCGTGATCGCAGCGATGGTCGCCGGGACGATCATCGGCGGGATCGGGATCACCGGG
>JANMPV010000300.1:0-5968 GCA_031370045.1 Novosphingobium sp.
TCCTGGCTGACTTCGAGCCATTCCGAAACGCCGATGACCTCGCCGGTCTTGGCTGAAAGTTCCTGTGGGGTCATTGCGGGCGTCCTCTCTCGCTGGCCGATTATAGCCTGCGTCATGAACGCATCGATTGCCTCATGCAACGCTCTCGACACCGGCTGGCGGTGCCGTAGCGTCAGGTCTCGAGCGCCTTAGCGGAAGAGCCGTAACGCGCGGCGATTCGTGACGCCGCGCCCAGGCCCACAGCCCGCACTGGAGCGCAACGATCATGTAGCAGAACGGCTGGAACGCGATCCCGACGAACCCCGACCCGACCAGATAGACGATCTGCGAGCGTTGCAACGCCGATGCCAACGGCGCGATCCACGCGGCGTTCGGATCGGGATCGCGGCGGTGGCGGCGATAGATCCGTTCCATTTGCCACACCCCCAGGATATGCAGCAGCAGCCACAACGCGAGGCCGGGATAGCCCTGCTCGCCCAGCATCTCGAAATAGGCGGAGTGATAGGCGCGGGCCTTGTCCTCGACGGTGGTGGTCTCGATCGCGGTGGTGTTGCCGCTGGCCTCGGTATCGACCAGTTCGACCGAAAGTTTGTTCTGGCGATAGGCATCGAACCCGCCGCCGAACGGGTGATCCTTGGCGAACGCGATGGTCCATTGCCAAACCGCAAGCCGGGTCGCGGCCGACTGATCGGCCTTGTGATCGCCGATCGTCTCCATCCGGTGGGTGAAGCTGGCGGGCAGGAAGGGCACGGTGAGCAACCCCGCCGCGCTGATCAGCGCAACGTACATAAAGCGGCGCTTTACATCGCGCAGGCTCATCGCGATCAGGATTGCCAAACACACCAGCCCGGTACGCGCCTCGGTGCCGACGGGCATCAGCGCGCAGGCAAAGCACAGCCCCCAGGCGAACAGCTTGACGCGCCAATCCGGCCGGAAGATCGTGCCGTGCTTGGCCAGCCACAGCGCCAGCGGAATGATCGCGATCGCCACGGTCGACAGGATCGAGCCTTCGTAAAGCCCGACGTTGTCGTTAACCAGCAGGTGGAGCGAGCCATAGCCACCGCCCGAGGCAAGCGTCTTGATCCCGGCGGGGATGATGATCGCGCCTGCGGTCAGGGTCATCACCAGCGCGGTCGCCTCGATCCGCAGGCGGGTGCGCAGGGTCAGCGGCAGGAAGATCGCGAACACCAGCGCCTTCCACACCCAATCCCATTTGGCGAGCGCGTCTTCGGGAAAATCGGCGGTGATCGTGGTCGCCCCGCAATACAGCAGAAGCGCCACGATCAGCATCTGGCGAAAAGTAAAGTGGCTGCCGCTCTTGGCGTCGGCATAGGCCCAGCCGAGAAACGCCAGGCCGAACGCGAGCAATGAGATCGGGAATTTCTGGAGCAAAAACCAGGAAATTTTCTGCGGCGCCAGCACGTCGATATAGACGTAGGCGAGCACCCAGATGAACGGCTTGCGCAACCCCGCTGCGAACAGCGCGAAAACGAACGCGGTCAGGAACAGATCGATCATCGCCGGTCCCGCGGGGATGCCCGAGGCTTGACTGGTGACTGCGCCACCGGTTTTTGGGGCTCGTCCGGATCGCGGTCGAGGTCGGGCCGCAGCAGCAGCCGCCACACCGCGATGCCCAGCAGCAAGTGGATCAGACCCAAGGCGAAATTGTCGATCACGCGATTGCGTTCCTGAGCCGTCGGGGCGAAAATTAGTCCCGTTTCGGAGATGATTAACCGCGCCGGGTTGACGCCCCGTTAAGCCTTCGCTGCGAAATTGCAGATCATGCCGCGCATCCTGCACATTCTCGACCACAGCCTGCCGCTCCACAGCGGCTATACGTTTCGCACGCGCGCGATCATGAAGGCGCAAGGTGCCGATGGCCACGAAGTGCGCGCAATCACCGGGTTGCGCCAGGAATCGGGCGCCGCGCCGGGCGCCGCACCCGAACAGCACGGGGGGCTGACCTTCTATCGCACTCCCGGAGCCGCGCGTGGGCGCTCCGGCTGGCGCGAATGGCGCGAGATCGAGGCACTTGCCGCAGCAATCGGCAACGTCTGCGACGAATGGCGGCCCGACGTGCTCCACGCCCATTCGCCCGCGCTGTGCGGGCTGGCCGCGGCCAAAGTCGCCAAGGCGCGCGGGATTCCACTGGTCTATGAAATCCGTGCGTTCTGGGAAGACGCCGCCAGCGGCAACGGCACCGGCAGCGACAGCACCGTCAAATACTGGCTGACCCGCCGCCTCGAAAACCATGTGATCGCCCAGGCCGGGGCGGTGGTGACGATCTGCAAGGGTCTGCGCGACGACCTGATCGAGCGCGGCGTCGCGCCCGAGCGGCTATCGATCGTGCCCAATGGGGTGGATTTCGAACTGTTCGGCGAACCCCTGCCGCGCGACCTGGCGCTGGCCCGCGAGCTTGGCTTCGACGGAACTAACGAGGGCGGGCCGGTGATCGGCTTCGTCGGCAGCTTCTATCCCTACGAAGGGGTCGACGATCTGATTGCGGCGATGCCCGCGATCGTGGTGGCGCATCCTGCGGCCAAGCTGTTGCTGGTCGGCGGGGGTCCGTGCGAGGCGGCCCTGCGCGCGCAGGCCGAAGCGAGCAGCGCAGCGCATGCGATCCGGTTCGTCGGACGCGTCCCGCACGAGGCGGTCGAACGCTATTATTCGCTGATTGATGTCGTCGCCTATCCGCGCAAGGCGATGCGGCTGACCGAACTGGTCACTCCGCTCAAGCCACTCGAGGCAATGGCCCAGGGCAAGATCGTCGCCGCTTCGGATGTTGGCGGGCACCGCGAGCTGATCGCCGACGGCATCACCGGCACGCTGTTCGTTCCCGACGATCCGGTCGATCTGGCGCGTGCGCTGGCAATCCTCCTGTGGCGACGCAGCGAATGGGCGCACCAGCGCATCGCCTCGCGCCGGGCGGTCGAGCGCGACCACGACTGGGCGAACAATGTTCAGCGTTATCGGGACGTTTACCATCGGGTGTTAGGCAACGTGGGCACGGAAACCGAGCCCGCCTGACGGGGCGCCCCCAGACGGGAGCGCCCGTCTGACAGGAGCGGAATCCGGATGACCCGGAATCGCTGCCGCAGAAGAGACCGTCACCGATGAACAGTTCCGATGCCCTGCCGCGCGAAGCCGCGCCCAAGCAATCCTCGATCGTTGCTCACCCGTGGTTTCCCAAGATGATCGGGCTGTGGTTCGCCGCGCTGTTCGGGCTGTGCAGCATGGCGCTGGCGCCCGAGATGCTCGAACAGATCGTGACGACGCTGGGGATCGACCGGATTTTGCCCGCCGCGGCGCCGCCGCTGGGCCAGACCGCGCGGCTGCTGCTGGCGCTGGGCCTGGCCGGAGTCGGCGAGATTGCCGGGCTGGTGATCGGCGCGCGGCTGGCCGCGCGGCAAATCTCCCACAATGTCCGCCAGCGCGGGATCAAGGCCGCTGCGCCCGATACCGAATCAACCGAAGACGCGCCGCACTTGCGCAACCGCGATCGCCACCCCGATGCACCGGCGCGCAAACCGCTGTCGGCAACCAGCGATCTGGGCGACGACGTGGGCAGGGAACTGAGCGGGATCGACACCGCCCTGCGCCGCCGCGCCCTCGCCAGCGAAACCGTACGCGAGCCGCGCCCGTTCCTCGAAGTCGCGCCGCTGCCCGGCGAGCAATGGCCGCCGGTTGCGCAGGATTCGAGCGAGGCCGAACCGCCCGTCGAACCCCAAGCCGAGCCAGTCGCTGCCATTGTCGACGCGCGCGAAGTTTTTGACCTCGGCGCGTTCGATGCGCTGCCCGAGGTGCCAGTTGAAACACCGCCCGTGTCGTTCGCCGCCTCGTTCGTGCCCCCCCCGGCCCCGGTCGTCGCACCCTTTGCGATGCCCGAACCAAGCTCTCCGCCGGTCACCGAAGCTGTTTCCGAACTCGCCGCATTCGCACCTGTCGCCGAAATCGCTACAGCCTCGCTCGAAGCGCTGGGCGTGGTCCAGCTCAGCGAGCGGCTCGCGCTGGCGCTCCAGGCCCGCCGCGAACGTCGGGCGCTGGTGCCCGTGGTCGTCGCCGTGGCAGCCGCACCGATGGTCATTGCTGCGGTGGAGGAGCTGTTTGAGGAGCCGGTCGCGATCGTTTCGGCCGAGTATCCGCCCTTTGCGGAACCGATCGCGGCGCACGTGCAACAGCTGGTTCCAGCGCAGCAGCCCGCCGCGTATGCTCCTGCGCCGTTCGCCGCGCCTGCATCGTTCGCGCCGATTGCCCACGACGACGCCGACGGGGACGATCCCGCGGAGGACAACGATTTCCCGGCGCTGGCCCGGTCGCTGACCATGCCGCGGTTCGCCAGCAATGGGTCTGCCGAACCGGTGGCAACGCCCGAGCCGCCAGCGCCCGAACTTGAGCGCGGTCTCGAAATACTCGCTCGCCGCGCGCCCAAGCCGGTCGTCGAACCCAGCGCACAAGCCGGCTATCCCCAAACCTTCGAACCCGCATTCGAAGCGGAAAACATGACGGCGCCGGACGAGGCCGATGACGAAGGTCTCGAAGAGCTGACCGACGAAGTCCTCGAACAAGGCTATTCCTCGCTGCTGGCGATGGGATCGGGCCTCCAACGGCCCGAAGCGGTGCGCATCGAGGAGCCGCACAGCGATGAAATCGAGCCAGTCGTGATCTTCCCCGGCCAGGGTGCGCGGTTCGCCGCCGAGTTCGCCAAATCACCGCTCGATTCCTCGGCGAATGCGCCGTTTGCGCGGCCCGGAACAGCTCCGATCGCCGCCAAGGCCCCTACGGCAGGAGAACCCGCGAGCCACGCTAATCCCGAAGAGACCGACCGCGCGCTGCGCGCCGCGCTGGCCTCGCTCCAGCGCATTTCCGGGGCGCGCTGAACCAGACCGACCGCATCGCGCGGGCGACCCGGCTGCGGGGTCTCCCTTCGCGGTTGCAAAATAACTATCTGCAAGCCATGGCATCGAACCACGCAACTATCGTCGCATAGGCGGCGCGTTGATTCGTGTTTGGTTTCAGCGGTAACTGTTATCGCACTTGTGGACGGTGAAGAGAATGGGGTTTCCCGAGGCCCAGGGCCTGTACGATGCACGCAATGAGCACGATTCCTGCGGGGTGGGTTTCGTCGCCCATATCCGCGGAGCGAAAAGCCATGCGATCATCGCCCAGGCACTGGAGATCCTCGAAAACCTCGACCATCGCGGCGCGGTCGGCGCCGATCCGCTGCTGGGCGACGGCGCCGGCATCCTGATCCAGATCCCCGATGCGCTGTTCCGCCAGTGGGCAGAGCGCGAGAGCCACAGCCTGCCCCCTGCGGGCGATTACGCGGTGGCAATGGTCTTCCTCCCCCGCGACAAAGCCGCACGCGAGATGGCTTGCGGCAATTTCGAGAAATACATCGCCAAGGAAGGTCAGCGCCTGATCGGCTGGCGCGAAGTGCCGACCACGCTCGACGGGCTGGGCAGCGCGGTGATCGAGCAGATGCCAGTGATCCGCCAGTGCTTCATCGCGCGCGGGTCCAACTGCGCCGATCAGGCCGCGTTCGAGCGCAAGCTGCTGGCGATCCGCAAGCAGACCCAGAACCCGCTCGCCGCGCTGGCCGCCAAGCACGATCTGCCCGGGCTGACCGAATTGTATATGCCCAGCTTCGCGAGCCGCACGATCGTCTACAAGGGTCTACTGCTCGCCACCCAGGTCGGCAGCTTCTACGACGACTTGCGCGATCCGGCATGCGTTTCCGCGCTCGGCCTCGTCCACCAGCGTTTCAGCACCAACACCTTCCCCAGCTGGAAGCTGGCGCACCCTTATCGCTTCATCGCCCACAACGGCGAGATCAACACCGTGCGCGGCAACGTCAATTGGATGGCGGCGCGCCAGGCGAGCGTCGATTCCGAGCTCCTCGGGAGCGACATCTCGAAGCTGTGGCCGATCTCCTATCCGGGGCAGTCGGACACCGCCTGCTTCGACAACG
>JANMPV010000318.1:0-9722 GCA_031370045.1 Novosphingobium sp.
GACCAGCATCGCGCCGTGGACCACCAACGGGAAATAGACCGTCATCGGGTGATAGCCCTCATCGATCAGACCCTTGGCCAGATCGAGCGTCGATAGCCCACCGCCAAACCCGCCGTCGCTGAACAGCGCCTCGTGCATGCAGGGGCCAGAGGCGGCGAACGGCGCATCGAGCACGTCTTCCAGGCTGCGCAGGATGTAGTTGGCGTTGAGCACCGCGTCCTCGGCGACCTGGCGCAAGCCGTCGGCGCCGTGGCTGAGGATGTAAGTCAGGGCGCGGGTGAACATCCCCATCTGGCCGTGGAAAGCCGCCATCCGCCCGAACGCCTGCGAGTGGCCGTGCGCGGCGGCGTCCGCTTCCTCGACCAGATGAACTGTGCCGTGCTCATCGCGGCAAACAAACGGCAAAGGTGCAAACGGGCTGAGCGCTTCGGACAGCACCACCGGCCCCGATCCCGGCCCGCCCCCGCCGTGCGGGGTGGAGAATGTCTTGTGCAGGTTGATGTGCATCGCATCGACGCCGAGGTCGCCCGGGCGGACCTTGCCGACGATTGCGTTGAAGTTCGCGCCGTCGCAATAGACAAACCCGCCCACGCCATGAACCGCATCGGCGATGCGCTTCATATCGGGCTCGAACAGCCCGCAGGTGTTGGGATTGGTGATCATCACCGCGGCAACATCCGGGCCAAGGCGGGCCTGGAGCGCCGCAAAATCGACCCGCCCCGCGGCGGTCGCAGGGATACTTTCGACGCGATAGCCGGCAAACGCGGCGGTTGCCGGGTTGGTGCCGTGGGCACTTTCGGGGACCAGCACCACGCTGCGCGTATCGCCTCTCGCCTCCAGCGCGGCGCGGATGCACAGTAGCCCGCACAGTTCGCCATGCGCGCCCGCCTTGGGGGTCATCGCCACGCTGTGCATGCCAGTCAGCGCGAGCAGCCAGGCGGCAAGCTGGTCGATCACCTCGAACGCGCCGGTGACGGTCTGTTGGGGTGCGAGCGGGTGGACGTCGGCAAAGCCGGGCAGCCGCGCCAGCTTCTCGTCGAGCCGGGGATTGTGCTTCATCGTGCAACTGCCGAGCGGGAACAATCCAAGATCGATGCCATAGTTCTGGCGGCTCAGACGGGTGTAGTGCCGCACCGCCTCGGGCTCCGAAAGACCGGGCAGCGCGACCGGCGCGGCGCGCAGATATGACGTCAAGGCGTCGAGCGGAGCGCCGGTTTCCGCTGCAAAATCAACACCCGTGCGGTCCATCGCGCCGATTTCGAACAGCAGCGGCTCCTCAAGCTGGAGCGCGCGATTGCCGGTGAACGTCGGCGCGCTGGTGGCTTCGTCGTCGGGGTGCTGGGCGGGACCCATCTCGGGACGCCAGCCGGCGGGGTTCAACGCGTTCATGCCAGCACCTCCCGCAGTGCCGCATCGAACGCGACGATATCCTCGCTGGTGGTCAATTCGGTCGCGGCAACCAGCAGCCCGTTGGCGAGCGCCGCGTTGCCCGGATAGAGCCGCCCGAGCGGAACCCCGCCGAGCACCTGGCGGTCGGCCAATTCGCGCACGACGGTGCGCGCATCGCGCGGCAGGCGCACCGCGATTTCGTTGACATAGGCGTGGTTGACGACCTCCACCCCGGGGATCACGGCAAGCATCTGGGCGGTTTCGCGCGTGCGAGCGTGCGAGGCGCGCGCCATTTGCTCCAGCCCGGTTCCACCGAGCAGGCTCATGTGAATGCTGAAAGCGAGGGCGCAAAGACCGGAATTTGTGCAGATATTGCTCGTCGCCTTCTCACGCCGGATGTGCTGTTCACGGGTGGACAGCGTCAGTACGAAACCCCGCCGTCCTTCGCCATCGACCGTCTCGCCGCACAGCCGTCCGGGCATCTGGCGCACAAACTTCTCGCGACAGCCGAACAGGCCCAAGTACGGCCCGCCGAACTGGAGACCCACCCCGATCGCCTGTCCCTCGCCGACGACGATATCCGCGCCGAGCGTGCCGGGGCTTTCAATCAGGCCGAGCGCCACCGGCTCGGTCACCACCGCGATCAGCAAGGCCCCGTGCGCTTGCGCAGCGATGGCGATAGCCGACAAGTCGGGGATCCGGCCCATCACATCGGGATACTGGACGACGACCGCGCTGGTCTGGCTATTGAGCTTTGCGATCAGAGCGTTATCGTCAGTCTCTGCGGTTAGTTCGGGGGCTTGGATCTGCAATTCGTCGCCGGTAAACCGCGCCATCGTCCGCGCGGTCTCGACGTAGTGCGGGTGAAGCCCCGACGAGATCACCACGCGTTTGCGCCGGGTGATCCGCCCGGCCATCGCGATCGCTTCCCAGCACGCGGTCGAGCCATCGTACATCGAGGCATTGGCAACGTCGGTTCCGAGCAGCCGCGCGACCTGGGTCTGGAATTCGAACAGCACCTGCAACGTGCCTTGCGCGATTTCGGGCTGGTAGGGGGTGTACGAGGTGAGGAACTCGCCGCGTTGGATCAGGTGATCGACGCTGGCGGGAATGTGATGGCGATAGGCGCCCGCGCCGAGGAAGAACGGTGCTGCTCCGGCGGCCAGGTTCTTCGCCGCGAGCCGGACCATATGCCGCTCGACCGCCATTTCGCTGGCGTGAAAGGGCAACCCCGCAACCGGCCCCGACAAGCGCGCCGCAACCGGCACATCGGCGAACAAGGCGTCGATATCGGTCGCGCCGATTGTGGCCAGCATGGCGGTGCGATCGGCGTCACGTAGCGGAAGATAGCGCATGGTCGTCCTTGGTTTGCGATGGAGAAGCCAGCCCGGCGCGGAGTCGGGCAGCGTCGGTGAAGGTACCGGAAAAACGATTGTTGCCAATATGATCGGCGTGCATCCAGGGACACAGCCATAATTTCATTCCGACAGCGTGGACCCGATCGCAGAAAGCGAAATCTTCCGATCGCAGATGCCGGGTAACCGGATCGATCCGGGTGCCATAAAACAGGTAAGTGAACCCACCGAGCTGGTGGCCGGCCGCTTCGCGGGTGTCGGGGATAAAGCCCAATTCGGGCAGCGCGGCAATCATCCGTTCAAAGGTTGCGCGGCGGATCATCGAGTATCCGGCCGCGAGCGTTTCGACTTCGACCGGCTCATCGAGGCGCACCTGGCGGCCCTCGCCCCCGCCTACGAACAACGGCATGTCGCCACCGTAACGCGCGAGCTCGGCGGGCGGCACTCCGGCGCGGGCGGCGGCGTGGATCGCGTTCCAGTCGTTGGTTTTGCGTGGATAGCTGCCGCCGATCACGTCGTAGGGCGAGGCGTCACCCTGCAAGGCGAGCAGAGCGAGAATGTCGTCGGCGCGCACGACAACGTCGGCGTCGAGGAACAGCAGGTGGGTGCAATCGCTTTGCAGAAACTCGTCGATCACCATGCAGCGGCCGCGTTCGGTTGGCTGGTTGACGATGAACGACAGGCGGAACGCCACGCCATGCTGGCCCAGCTTGAGCGCGATCTCGACCAGCGCCGCAGCATAGGCCCCGTGGCACATTCCTTCGTACATCGGCGTGCCGATCATCAACCGGCGCGAGGCCAGTTCGGCTGCTGAGACGCTGATTTCCAACGCTTTTGCCCGTGCCTACAGCGTATCGACGAAAGCGCGGTAGGCCGGCTCGTCCATCAACGCTGACAGTTCGGATGCGTCGGACAGCGTCATCTGCCACAGCCAGCCCTCGGTCTCAGCGGCCGAATTGACCAGCTCGGGGCTGTCGGAAAGCGCGGCGTTGACCGCGCTGACGGTGCCGCTGACCGGGCTGTAGACATCCGAGGCGGCTTTGACCGAATCTACCACCGAAACGCTGTCGCCCTTGCCTAGAGTCGCGCCTTCCGCGGGCAATTCAACGAAAGTGATATCGCCGAGTTGGGCCTGGGCATAATCGGTGATGCCGACCGTGGCGGTCTCGCCGTCGATGGCAATCCATTCGTGATCTTTGGTAAAATAGCGTGTCATGTCAGAGACTCCTCAGCGGAAGTAGCGATGGGGCATGAAGGGCAGCGGGACGACGCAGGCCGCGATCCGGCGCCCGCGCACGTCGATTTCAAGCGCGGTGCCGACGACAGACAGTCCCGCATCGACAAACGCCATCGCGATTGGCCTTTCCAGGCTGGGTGAGAACCCGCCCGAGGTGACCATGCCCACGGCGTGGCCGTCGCAGCTTACGGTACCGCCTTCACGCGCGGCCATGCGGCCTTCGAGCGCAAGGCCGACGCGCTTGCGCGCCGGTCCCGCAGCGAGTGCGGCGAGGATCGTTTCGGCGCCGGGAAACCCACCCTCGCTTCGGCGCCGTTTGCTGATCGCAAACGCCAATCCCGCCTCGACGGGTCCGGTCTCATTGGTGATGTCGTGGCCATAAAGTGGCAGGCCGGCTTCCAGCCGCAAACTGTCGCGCGCGCCCAGGCCGATCGGCTTGACCTCGGGCTGCGCGCATAGCGCGTCGGCCAGCGCGGCGGCGTGTTCGCCGGGGACCGAGATTTCGTAGCCGTCTTCGCCGGTATAGCCCGAGCGGCTGATCCGCAGCGGCACTTCGCCCCACAGGAACGGGCCGGCCTGCATGAACTTCATCGCGTCGGTGCGCGGCCAGCCGTGCTCCATCGGCATCAGCGCGAGCCGCGCCAGCGCAACCGCCGCTTCGGGCCCTTGCAAAGCCAGCAGCGCGTCGTCGGCGAGGTGGTTGAGCGTGATCGCGTCGGGCAAATGCTCGCGCAAGTGCCCGATGTCGTCCCACTTGGTCGCGCCGTTGACCACCAGGTAGAAGTGATGGACCGCGTTGGTGACCATCAGGTCGTCGAGGATCCCGCCGGTCTCATCGAGCAGCAGCGAATAGCGCACCTGACCCGGCTTGAGCGCTGCGAAATCGCCCGGCATGAGCGCCTCGAGCGCATCCGTGGCACCCTCTCCCGAGACTTCGAGCTGGCCCATGTGCGACACATCGAACAGCCCGGCGTGGGTGCGGGTCCACAGGTGTTCGGCAATGATCCCCCCACCCTCGACAACGTACTGCACGGGCATCTCATACCCCGCGAACGGCACCATCCGCGCACCGCGGGCACGGTGCCAGGCGTCGAGCGGAAGCAATTCGGGTCCGGCGGGGGCAGCGTCTGCGGCATCGCGCGGATCGATCGCGGCAGCGTCGTCGTCAGATTTATTGTATGCGTCGCTCACTAATCAACCTTCCGCACAGTTCGAGCACCTTCCGGCGCCCCCTCTGTCACGGAAACCTGAGAGCTTTCCCCGGCGCGCCGCTTACACGGACTAGCGCCAGGTTACCCCTTCGGCGGCCCTGCCGGTTCCGGCATGAGCACTTTCCAGAGCGTCGCTATCGATCCACACGGTCCGGGTGCCTGAGAGATTCCGGGGCGGTTGCTCCTTCGGCGCCGGATTTTCCACCGAACCACGGCGAATCGTCCGAACTCTCCCGCGCGATCAGCGACGGGGCCGAGATGGCGACGGCGGGCGCGGAAGTCAACGCCGCGACGATGGTTCCAGCCTGTTCGCGGCCCGCACAATCGCATCGTGTTCGTGGACAAACCTGCCGCGCGGCTTCTCTGCCGCCAGTTGCAGGATCGCATCGGCCATCGCCGTTGCCCGGACCGAGCGATACTTGCGCGCGCCGCCGTGGAGCAGGTGATCGAGCAACGGGGTGGCGAGCATCGCCAGCTTCTCGGCGGGGCGGCGTTCGTCGCGCGGGCCGCGCAGCAGACCGGGGCGCAGGATGTCGAGCCGCTCGAACTTGAGCCTCGCCAGCGCGTCCTCGACCTCACCCTTGACCCGCAGGTACAGCCCGCGGCTGGAAATCGCCGCACCGACCGAAGACACCACGATGCACTGCCTTACCCCGGCAGCCTTGGCGGCTTGGGCGCAGGCCAGCACCAGATCCTTGTCCGCCGCGCGGAACACCGCTTCGTTGCGGCCTGAGGCGCGCCAGGTGGTGCCCAGCGCGATCACGATCGCATCGGCATCGGCGGCGGCAATCGCCTGGCCCCACTCGGCGGGATCGGCGACCAGCATTTCCATCCGCGCGCCGGTTGGCAACGGTGCTTCGCGCCGGGCGATGGCGGTCAGGCGATAGCGATCACGCCCCACCGCGCGCTGGATCAGCGTGGTACCGATCAGGCCGGTGGCGCCGACCAGCACGATCCGCATGGGTTCGGATCTTGGGGGCTCAGACATTGCGCAATCCTTCGGGGGTTTCGCCGAACAGGCGCTGATAGGTGTCGATCGCATAGCGGTCGGTCATCCCCGCGATGAAATCGGCGATGTGGCGGCTGCGCCCCGGTTCGGATGCGGGCAGCGCTTCGTGCCAGCTCGGCGGCATCCGCGCCGGATCGGCGAGGAGCGCATCGAACAACCGCGCGACGACCCCCCTTGCGCGTTCCGCGGTAGCGCGCTGATCGGGGTGAAAGTAGAGCCGCTCGTAGAGGAACGCCTTGAGCCGCCGCTCTTGCACCGCGAGCGCAGGCGAGAACGCCGCTAGCGCATGGCCCGCGCCGCGCACCTGGGCGATATCGAAAATTCCGTCGTGCGCCAGCCGGTCGCGGGTTTCGGCGATCAGGTCGTTGACCATCAGCCCGATCTGGCCGCGCACCAGCTCGCGCAACTGGCGGTCGCGCGGGGCATTGGGAAAGCGCCGCTCGATCGCGCGGAACTGGTCGGCGACGAAATCGAGTGAAAGCAGATCGTCGAGCGCGAGGAACCCGGCGCGCAGGCCATCGTCGATATCGTGATTGTCATAGGCGATGTCGTCGGCGAGCGCGGCGACTTGCGCCTCGAGGCTGGGCCAGTCGCCCAACGCCAGCGGCAACACCCGATCGAGTTCGGCCAGCGCCCACGGCGCGACCGTGACCGGGCCATTGTGCTTGGCCAGCCCTTCGAGCACTTCCCAGCTCAAATTGAGGCCTTCGTGATCGCAGTACGGGCTTTCCAGCCGCATCAGCGTGCGCAAAGTGTGGGCGTTGTGATCGAACCCGCCGTGTGCCGTCAGCGCGGTGTTGAGCGCCTCCTCCCCGGCGTGGCCGAACGGGGGGTGGCCGATGTCGTGGGCCAGGCACAGCGCTTCGGTCAGGTCCTCGTCGAGCCCGAGCGCGCGCGCGATCACCCGGCCGATCTGGGCGACCTCCAGACTGTGGGTCAGGCGGACGCGATAGTGATCGCCATCGGGCGCAACGAACACCTGGGTCTTGTGGCGCAGCCGGCGAAAGGCGATCGAATGGACGATCCGGTCGCGGTCGCGCTGAAACGCGCTGCGCGGTCCGCGGGTGGCACGCTCGTCGAGCGCAAACTCACGTCCGCGGCTTTGCGCGGGATCGGCGGCGTAGGGGGCGGGAGTCATTCGCTGGCGAGAATCCAGTCCGCCGCTGCCTCGGCGTGGATGCGGGTGCCGTCATAGATCGGCAGGACGTTGGCATCGACGTCGACCACCATCTCCAGTTCGGTGCAGGCCAGCACGATCGCCTGCGCGCCGTCTTGCGACTGGTGAGTAATCCACGTCTTGCAGGCGCGTTCGGCGGCGCGTGAGGCCTTTTCGCGCATCAGCTCGTCGTAGATCAGTTCCTCGATCGCGGGGATGCCGTCCATGTCGGGGGGCAGCAGGCTGATCCCGTGCGCGACCAGCCGCTGGCGATAGAAGCTTTCGGTCATCACCGCGCTGGTGCCGAGCAGCGCCGCGGTCTTGACCCCGCGATCGGCCATGCGCTGGCCGACGCAATCGGCAATGTGGATGATCGGAATGCCGACCGCAGCGGCGACCTCGTCATACACCCGGTGCATCGAATTGGCGGCGATGATCAGCGCGCCCGCCCCTGCGGCTTCAAGCCGTTTGGCGGAATCGGCCAAAGTCTGTGCCGCGCTTTCCCAGGCATCGTCGTCTGCCAGCCGTGCCAGACCTGCAAAATCGAGGCTCTCGATCAGCAGCGGCGCGCTCGCCTGCCAGCCGACGCGGCGCTGGACGATCCGGTTGAGATGTTCGTAATAGGTGCGGGTCGAGACCCAGCTCATCCCCCCGATCAGCCCCAGTTTGCGCACGCTCAGCCCCTTTCGCTATCGCGCAGGCCTCTAGGCGAGCGGCCCGGTTGCGTCCACCCGATCCGCCGCGCCGGGCCATCGACCCGTCGCGGATTGTGGCCGGAAACCTATCCCTTGGCGAACAGGCGATTGGCGTTCGCCCAGCCAAACCCGCCCATGAACGCATCGACATAGGCTGAGGCCTTCGCCCCGAAATCCATCGCATAGGCGTGTTCGTACATATCGAGCGCCAGCAGCGGGGTGCCGCCCGCCAGGGTCATGGTGTGATCGGCTGCCCACTGGTTCATCAGCCGCCCGTCACGCCCGCTCCAAGTCAGCAGCGCCCAGCCCGATCCCCCGCCCAGCGCCTTGCCCAGCGCCGAGAACTCCGCCGCCCAACCCGCGACGCTGCCGAAATCGCGCTCAAGCGCGGCGCCAAGCCTGGCGGAGGGCTTTTCCCCGCTGGTCAGTCCGGCAAAATACAGTTCATGGAGCGCGGCGGAATTCCACGCGATCAGTTCCTCGCGCTTGAGGCCGTTGAGCTTGAAGCCGGGAGCCGTCGCATAATCCAGTCCGGCGAGTTCGCCATGGATCGCATCGATCCGCTTGACCGCGCCCGCATAGTTGTTGTCGTGATGACTGGTCAGCAGCTTTTCAGAAAGCCAGCCAACCGCCTTGGGATCGAACGACAGCGGTTGCGGCGGCTTGACCGGCGCGATCTTGCGCGCGGTGGGCGCGGCGGTTTGCGCGAGCGCAGCGGGCGACGCGGCCAGCGCGGCGATCGTGCCCGCTCCGGCGATGAGGCTGCGGCGATCCAGGGCGATATCGGACATGGGCATTCCTCCTCAAGATTGGCCTGAATTGGACGCCGCGACCCAACGTAAACCTTATCGTTTGCCTGGGGCGGCGGCGGAAAGCTTGGTGAGCCATCCACGCAAATCCAACACACTGCTCACAGCCGCCTCCTCCATCGGGATGTGGCCGATACCGGGATAGACGATCATCCGGCTGCCCGGGATCGCGCGATGGAGCCATTGTCCCGCCGCGAGCGAAATCAGCGGGTCTTCCGCGCCCCATTGGATCAGCACCGGCATCGGCAGCTTGGCGAGGCTGGCGGCGGCGAATGGAGTCATCGGTTGGGAAAACCGCAGCACCGTCGCGGCGCGGTTGCCGGGAAAACGCAGCAGTTCCCAATAGCGGTCGATCATCGCCTCGCTGACAATGGCTTGGTTGTGGACCGTCTGGTGGAGGCTTTTGGCGACGATGCTGCGCGGGGTTATCCGGGTCATCAGCCATCTGCCGACCGGGTTGCGCGCCAGAGTGAAGCCGATGTTTCCCGCAGGCTTGCCCAAGCGTGGCACACCGCCTGAATCGAGCAGGACCAGGCCGTCGACGCGCTCGGGATGGGCCAGCGCATACCGCAGCGCGATGCCTCCGCCCATCGAATTACCCGCCAGCACGAACCGCCCCACCCCCAGCTTGTCCGCCATCCGTCCAACATCGTCGGCAAAGGTTTGCGGCGCATAATCGCCCGCCGGATCGGCGCCGGTCAGGCCATGGCCGATCTGGTCGAAGCGGATCACGCGGTGATCGCGCGCGAGATCGGTGGTCCAGGCGTCCCAGGTGTGGAGATCGGCGTTCGAACCGTGGAGCAACATCACCACCGGCGCATCGCGCGGCCCTTCGTCGCGGTAGTGGACGGTCAGGCCGGG
>JANMPV010000326.1:0-2344 GCA_031370045.1 Novosphingobium sp.
GGCGACAAGGTGTTCGTTGCCGCATTGGATGGCCGGCTGATCGCGCTCGACCAGAAGACCGGCAAGGAAGTGTGGTCAAAGGTCATCGTCCCCGACCAGCAGAGCTACGCGATCACCGGTGCACCGCGGATCGCCAAGGGCAAGGTCCTGATCGGCAGCGCCGGTGCGGAATACCGCGCCCGCGGCAGCATCGCCGCGTTCGATCCCCAGACCGGGGCCGAACTGTGGCGGTTTTACACCGTTCCCGGCGACCCGGCCAAGGGCTTCGAGAACCCGGCGATGGAGCGCGCCGCCAAGACCTGGGGCGATCCGGCCAAGAACAAGTGGTGGGAAATGGGCGGCGGCGGCACGGTGTGGGATTCGATCACCTACGATCCGACCACCAACCTCGTCCTGTTCGGCACCGGCAACGCCGAGCCGTGGAATCCCACTCCGATGGGCCGCGAAGGCGATTCGCTCTACACCTCGTCGGTCGTGGCGGTGAATGCCGATACCGGCGAATACGCCTGGCACTTTCAGGAAACCCCCGAGGATCGCTGGGATTTCGACAGCGACGCGCAGATCACGATCGCCGACCTGACGATCGGCGGCAAGCCGCGCCACGTCGCGATGCACGCGCCCAAGAACGGCTATTTCTACGTGCTCGACGCCAAGACCGGCGAGTTCCTCTCGGCCGGGTCGATCGCGCCGCAGAACTGGACCACCGGGATCGACGCCAAGACCGGGCGGCCGGCGATCAACCCCGATGCGCTGTACGAAAAGACCGGCAAGGCGTTCGTCGGCATGCCCGGCGTTTTCGGCGCGCACAGCTGGCACCCGATGAGCTTCAGCCCGAAGACCGGACTGGTGTACATCCCGGCCAATGAGATCGCCCAACCCTACCTCGCCGAAAAGGACTGGAAGGCAAGCGCCATCGGGATGCAGCTGGGTCTGGACACGGCAAGCGTGGCGATGCCAGCCGATGCCAAGGTGCGCGCTGCGGCGCGCGCTGCGACCACCGGCAAGCTGGTCGCCTGGGATCCCGTGACGCAAACCCAGAAATGGTCGGTGCCGTATCCCGGCCCGTGAAACGGCGGGGTGCTCTCGACCGCCGGAAACCTGGTGTTCCAGGGAACCGCCTCGGCGGAATTCCGCGCCTACGCCGCCGACACCGGCAAGCAGCTGTGGAGCTTCCCGACCCAGAGCGGGATCGTCGCGGCGCCGATGACATACTCAATCGGGGGCGAACAATATGTCGCGGTGCTGGTCGGCTGGGGCTCGCTCTACGATCTCGTCCCCGGCGTGCTGGCCGACAAATCGGGGCCGATCCGCAACATCAGTCGGCTGATGGTCTTCAAACTCGGAGCAAAAGGCACCCTGCCCGCGCCGCCGCCGATGGCCAAGCGGGTGCTCGATCCGCCGCCGGTCACCGGCACGCCCGAACAGATCAAGCTGGGCGCGGCGCACTACGCCCGGTATTGCTCGGGCTGCCACGGCGACGCCGCGGTGGCGGGCGCGCTGAACCCCGATCTGCGCCATTCGGGCGCGATCAACTCCGCCGAGGCGGTCAAGGCGATCGCGATCGGTGGCGCGCTCAAGCACAAAGGGATGGTCTCGTTCAGCGCGGCGCTGAAAGCGGAGGATGTCGAGAACATCCGCCTCTACGTGATCAAGCGCGCCAACGAGGACAAGGCGCTGGGGGGATAAAGGTCCGGCGGATGTGCGTCGCGGCAGTCGCCTGGCACGCGCATCCCCGCTGGCAGCTGGTGGCGATCGGAAACCGCGACGAGTTGCACGAGCGTGACAGTGCGCCACTTGCCCGCTGGGCGGAATCGGACATTCTTGCCGGGCGCGACCTTGTCGGCGGCGGAACCTGGCTGGGGGTGAGCGAGACGGGCCGGTTTGCGCTGATCACCAATCGCCGCGGATTCGGCGATCCCGATCCCGCCAAACGCTCGCGCGGCGAGCTGGCCACCGCGCTGCTGCGCGGCGACGCCGTCCCGGCTCCGCTCCAATCCTACAATGCGTTCAATGTGCTTGCCGCAGGGCCGGGGGGCTTGGCCTACCTGACCAACCGCCCCGAACCGTTGCGCGCGCCTCTGGGCCACGGTGTCTACGGCCTGAGCAACGGCGCGCTCGACGAGCCGTGGCCCAAAACGCTGGCGCTGAAACAGGCGGTGACCGACTGGCTCGCCGCAGACGACGACCCCGAAGCGTTGTTCGCCGCGTTGCGCGACGAAACGCTACCGCCGCATGGCATCCCGCCCGAGCAGATGTCCGAGCAGGCCCATGAGCCGCGCGATACCCCGCCGTTCATCCGACATCCGCTTTACGGAACGCGCTGCTCGACCGTGGTGACGGTCGA
>JANMPV010000411.1:0-1729 GCA_031370045.1 Novosphingobium sp.
GCCGATCATCCCGCACGGCCAGTCGGACACCGCGTGCCTCGACAACGCGCTCGAGCTGCTCCTGGTCGGCGGCTACAGCCTGGCCCACGCGGTGATGATGCTGATCCCCGAGGCGTGGGCCGGCAACCCGCTGATGGACCCCGCGCGCCGCGCGTTCTACGAATACCACGCTGCGCTGATGGAGCCGTGGGACGGCCCCGCTGCGGTCGCGTTTACCGATGGCCGCCAGATCGGCGCGACGCTCGACCGCAATGGCTTGCGCCCGGCGCGCTACTGCGTGACCGATGGCGATCTGGTGGTGATGGCGTCGGAAAGCGGCGTGCTGCCGATCAAGGAAGACGACATCGTCCGCAAGTGGCGGCTCCAGCCGGGCAAGATGCTGCTGATCGACCTCGAACAGGGGCGGATCATCGAAGACGAAGAGATCAAGGCCGAGCTGGCCGCCGCCGAGCCCTATCAGAAATGGCTCGATGCCGCGCAATACATGCTGCGGGATATCGAGGTGCTCGAGCCCGAGCGTGCGGCGATTCCGATCGACGAGACCAGCCTGCTCGATCGCCAGCAGGCGTTCGGCTATACCCAGGAAGACATCGCCAAATTCCTCGAACCGATGGCGCTGGTCGGCGAAGACCCGCTCGGCTCGATGGGCACCGACACCCCGATCGCGGTGCTCTCGGCGCGACCGCGGCTGCTCTACGACTATTTCAAGCAGAACTTCGCCCAGGTCACAAACCCGCCGATCGATCCGATCCGCGAGGAACTGGTGATGAGCCTGGTCAGCATGATCGGGCCGCGCCCCAACTTGCTCGGCCACGATGCCGGCACGCACAAGCGCCTCGAGGTCGGGCAGCCGATCCTGACCAACAACGCAGTCGCCAAGATCCGTTCGGTCGAAGCGGTGCTCGACGGGGCCTTCCGCACCGAAACGATCGACATGACCTGGCCCGCCGCCAGTGGCTCGGCGGGGCTGGAGTTGGCAATCAAGGAGATGTGCTGGGCGGCGACCGAGGCGGTGCTGGCCGACAAGAACATCCTGATCCTGTCCGACCGCGCGCAGGGGCCGGACCGGATCGCGATGCCTGCCTTGCTGGCGACCGCGGCGGTCCACCATCACCTCGTCCGCCAGGGGCTGCGGATGCAGACCGGGCTGGTGGTCGAGACCGGCGAGGCGCGTGAGGTCCACCATTTCTGCGCGCTGGCAGGCTATGGCGCGGAGGCGATCAATCCGTACGTGGCGTTCGAGACGCTTGAGGATATGCGCGTGCGCAAGGCCTTCCCGCTCGAAGCCAAGGACGTCCAGAAGAACTACATCAAGGCGATCGGCAAGGGCATCCTCAAGGTGATGTCCAAAATGGGGATCAGCACCTATCAATCGTACTGCGGCGCGCAGATCTTCGATGCGGTCGGCCTGTCGAGCGCGTTCGTCGACAAGTATTTCACCGGTACCGCGACGATGATCGAGGGCGTCGGCCTAGCCGAGGTCGGCGAGGAGGCGGTTCGCCGCCACGCGCTCGCCTGGGGCGACAACCCGGTGTATCGCCGGATGCTCGATGTCGGCGGGATCTATCAGTACCGCATCCGCGGCGAGGAACACGCCTGGACCCCGGCCAACGTCGCCCAGCTCCAGCACGCGGTGCGCGGCAACGATCCGAAGAACTACGCCGAGTTCGCCGCCTCGATCAACGAGCAGGCCGAGCGCCTGCTGACGATCCGCGGGCTGCTGGCGTTC
>JANMPV010000428.1:0-3297 GCA_031370045.1 Novosphingobium sp.
CGGGCGTGTCGGGTGTTGGGCTGTTGCCGGATGACGGCGCGCTATCAGACCGTGCGGGTCGACGATGTGGATCGGTAATTCCCCCGACAGTAAGGGGCTGCATAAGTAGAATTTTCTCGGCAAGATGAACGAGGAGATTCTGAATGAAGACAAGCTGGACCTGTCGCGGTTTCGTTCCGGTCAGGTGCTCATGTTAAGCGGCCTTCCGTTCGAAAGCCACGGGGCGTTTCCAGCCCAAGGCTGAGTGTCTGCGGCGGGGGTTGTAGAAGCCGTTGATGTATTCAAAGAGGGCGACTTCGACCTCCCGACGGGATTACCGTTCTGCGCCAGACCAGTTCGGCCTTGAGGGATTTGAAGAAGCTCTCGATGGCCGAGTTATCATAACAATTTCCCTTGCCGCTCATTGACGCCACGAGGCCATGGTTTCGCAGGATTTTCTGGTAGTCATGGGAGCAGTATTTGCGTATTTCGCGAGAGTTGGGCGCCGATTTCGCGCGATCTTGGGCACGCGTTTCGCGCGATCTTGGGCAGCCATTTCGCGGAGGCGAGCAGGCTGGCCGACGGTTTCATGGAGTCAGGCTTGATCGGTTCGGTCAAGCGGTTTCGTGACGCTGGCCCTGCGTCGCAAGCTTTCTCCTGAGAGAAGGAGGCGGTGGGCATTGTGGACGAGCCTGTCGAGAATTGCGTCAGCCAAGGTCGGGTCACCGATAGCCTCGTGCCAATGATCGACGGGCAGTTGGCTGGTGACGATGGTTGATCCGCGGCCGTGGCGGTCCTCAAGAATTTCCAACAGATCCCGCCGTTCGGTCGGAGCGAGTATGCTGAGGCCCCAATCATCCAGGATCAGGACGTCGATCTTGGCAATCGACTTGAGAAGGCGGGCGTGACGCCCATCCCCCTTGGCAATGGCAAGTGCTTCGAAGAGGCGTGGGACACGGTGATAGACAACCGCCCGACCGTCGCGGCAGGCCTTGTGACCGAGCGCGCAGGCGATCCAACTCTTGCCCAGACCTGTCGGGCCGGTGATCAAAAGGTTCTCATGCCGATCAATCCATGCGCCGTCCACGAGATGGGCCAACACTGCCCGGTCGATGCCGCGCGGGGTGCGCAGGTCGAGATCTTCGACGCAGGCGGCTTGTCTGAGAGCTGCGAACTTGAGCCGGGCGGTCAGCCGTTTGCCATCGCGTTCGGCAGCCTCGCGGTCGACCAGCAAACCGAGGCGATCCTCGAAGCCGAGGGCTTCGAAGGTGGCATCTGCGCGACGCTGCTCATCAAGCGCCTTGGCCATGCCGGTCAGCCCGAGGGTGATAAGCCGCTCGGAGGTGGGGTGGGTCAGCAAGGGTGTTCTCCTTTCAATGATAATAGCCTTGACCTCGGATATTGGCGTGCTGCAGGGGGCTGCCTTCGACGGGGTCGTCGAGGAAGGCCCGGTCGAGCCCGCTCTGCAGGATGGATTTGATTGAAGCGACAGAGCGTGCGCGGATTGTCAGTCCCCGTTGGCACGCCGCGTCGAGGCGGTTCGCGTCGTAGCTCTTGGCCAGGGCCAGAATGCCGAGACAGGTTCGGAAGCCTTGTTCCGGATGGGGGCGATCGGCCATGACCATCTCGCAAAAGGCGGTGACCGAGGGGCCGAGCTTCACGGCCTGCGCCAGCACACGTGCCGGGTTCCAGTCAGCATGACGCCGATGCGCCCCAGTTCAGATCGGGGGGGCATGTGGTCAGGCAGCGTCACATGGCTGCGCCGCCCGGGACAGCGTGGGTGGCTGGCAACCCTTTGCCCTTTATGGAATATCTCAACGACGGCGCCGCAGACGCGGACATCCACCTCTTCCCGGATCAGGCGGAATGGCACGGAATACCAGGAGCTGTCGACCTCGACATGGTAATCGGGGGCGACGCGTGCCCGCTGACCCAAAGCCAAATCGGGCGGGCGAACTCGTAGGGATGGGGCGGCAGCGGCTGCAAATGCGGCCGGTCGAGCGTGGCGAACAGATCGGCGCGACTGGCTCCATATCCACGCATGACGCGCATGTTCAATTCGTCCACCAATCGCCGGATTGCGGCATTCAGATCGGCCAGCGAGAAGAACCGTCTGTTGCGAAGCCGGGCCACGTGCCGAAGGCGCGTCTTCGACTGCGACATCCAGCGTTGTGCCACCTGCACCGCGACTTCGACCTTCGCCTTGTCGCGGGGCTTGTAGGGACGGGCCGGCAGGATCGCCGTGCCGTAATGCGCCGCCATCTCGGCATAACTTCGGTTCAGCCCCGGATCAAAGCGGTCGGCCCTGAACACGGCGGACTTCAGGTTGCCCGATCTGTGAAATAGCGGCACCACGGCCTTGGGTGCGCCGCCAAGAAAGGAAAACATCCGCACATGGGCAAGGATCCAGTCTTCCAGCCCTTCGGTTGCCACCACCCCGGCATAGGTGAAGTTCGATGCCCCTGTTCGTCGCGGAGGCACGCTTTCAGCGTGACGCCGCGACGAACAGCTTCATCGCATGGACTTCGCCCGTGCCAGGATCCGTCACGTCGATCATGTCGCCCGCAAAGTCGACGAAGACCTTCTCGCCGCCCACATGGGTCTGGCGCGTTGCGCCGGAGGCGCACCTCCGGTGCGATGTCGGGCGGACCCGCCCTTTCCAAGCCTCGAAGTGCGTGCAAAACCACGTGTAGGCAAATCCATCGGGGTGCGCGGCGCGATATTCTTCCCAGAGCAGCATCCGCGTCACCCCGGGGCGGCGCAATTCCTGGTCCATCTTCGCCCAGCCGGGAACGGGGCGGTCTGGGTCCGGCACAGAGGGCGATGCCGGAAACAGCAACAACTCGAGGCCGTCATCGTCCAGCCCATCCGGTAAAGGCCAGACCAAACCCGCCTGCTGAGCCCGACGCACGTAGCCGCCAACACTGCCCTTGCCCAAGCCAAGCGACGCCGCAATTTGCCGCTCACTCAGCCCCTGCCCAAACTTCAACCGCAAAACATCTCGTATCCGGCGCATGTTCAATCGTCCCGTCGGCATCCTGCCCCTCCTTCATTCCAGAAGGGGCATCTATCCTCGTTTTGCCGACCAGACCTGCCCACGATCCCGCGAAATCGCTGCCCATCATCGCGCGAAATGCGCACCCATCATCCTCTGAAATCCCTGCCCGCCATCACCCGAAACACGCAAGCAGCCCGCGGATTTTGCAATCGATGAACGTCTTTACGTCCCCGACGGTTCGCAGGTTGCGAAGCTCGTCGTTGTTGATCGACATCTGGAGCACGTCTTCCACCAAGATGACGATCTCCATCATGGTCAGC
>JANMPV010000452.1:0-1845 GCA_031370045.1 Novosphingobium sp.
CCCTGGCGATCGAGCAGCAGCAGGTAAGGCGTCAATTCGTGCGCGACGGGGATCGTGTCGAGCAGGAAATCGAAGCTGCGCGTGGCCGACTTCATCGCCGCCTTGTCGGTCGAGACCAGCACGTGATCGGCGCCCAGCTTCTGGGCATCGGCGCCCTTTTCGGGCGAGGTGGTGATGATCGTGACTTGCGCGCCGAGTGCCTTGGCAAACTTGACCCCCATGTGGCCGAGCCCGCCCAGCCCGATCACGCCGACTTTGCTGCCCGGACCGATATTCCAGTTCTTGAGCGGCGAATAGGTGGTGATCCCGGCGCACAGCAGCGGCGCGGTGCGCGCCATGTCGAGCCCGTCGGGTACGCGCAGCACGTAAGGTTCGGCAACGACGATGCTCGTGGAATAGCCACCGTAAGTGGTGGTGCCGTCGATCCGGTCCTTGGCGTTGTAGGTGCCGGTCACGCCCTCGCGGCAATATTGCTCCTCGTCGTCCTCGCAGGCATCGCACTTGCGGCAACTGTCGACGACGGTGCCGATGGCGACACGGTCGCCGCGGCGGAACTTGGTCACCCCCGCGCCCACTTCGCGCACCGTGCCGACGATCTCGTGGCCGGGGACGAACGGATAGGTCGTCCGCCCCCAATCGTTGCGCGCGGCGTGGAGGTCCGAATGGCACACCCCGCAAAAGGCGATGTCGATCGCCACATCCTCGTCGCGCAAGACGCGGCGGTCGATGCTGAGCGGGGCGAGGCCCGATTCGGGGGCGGTGGCGGCCCATGATTGGGTGGCGGTCATGCAGAAGGCTCCTTGCGACGCGGCGGTTGGGTGATTAATCGCCCGGTTAAAGGGAGAACGCAATGCTGATCGATTCGACAACCGCCGCGGTCGTCACCGGCGCCGCATCGGGGCTAGGCAAGGCGAGCGCCGTGGCGCTGGCGGCCGCAGGCGCCAAAGTCGCGGTGTTCGATGTCAATGCCGAGGCAGGCGAGGCCGTCGCCAAGGAAATCGGCGGCGTATTCTGCAACGTCGATATCACATCCGAGGAATCGGTCGTCGCCGGGTTTGCCAAGGCGCGTGGCCTCCATGGGCAGGAGCGGATCACGGTCCACTGCGCGATGACCAGCCGCCGTGGCAAAACGCTGGCATTCGACAAGGAACTGGGGCGATTGAAGCGCCTTTCAACCGAGGATTATCAGTACGGGATAAACGGCATCCTCGTCGCCAGCTATCGCATCGCCTCGCTTTCCGCCGAGGGGATGGCCGGGCTCGACCCGGTCACCGAAGATGGCGAGCGTGGGGTGATCACCCTCACCGCCTCGGTCGCCGCGCAGGACGCGCAGATCGGGCAGGTAACTTACGGATCGGCCAAGGCCGGGGTCAACGGGCTGGTCCTGCCGCTGGCGCGCGATCTGATGGACCTCGGCATCCGGGTCAATTCGATCATGCCGGGCATCTTCGCCACCCCGCTGATGCTGGGGGCCAAGCAGAACGTGCTCGACAGCCTGGCGGCCAGCGTGCCCTTCCCCAAGCGGCTGGGCCATCCCGAAGAATTCGCCTCGCTGGTGCTCGAGATGGTGCGCAACGGCTATTTCAATGGACAGGCGATCCGGCTGGATGGCGCGATAAGAATGGCACCGCGCTGAGCTAAATCCTCCCCGAGCTTGTCTCGGGGAGGGGGACCGCCGCGAAGCGGTGGTGGAGGGGTAACTCGCGCAAGAACCCCTCCGTCAGTCGGCAGAAACGCCGACTGCCACCTCCCCGAGACAAGCTCAGGGAGGATTTCAGGGAGAAGAACCATGACCAGCCCATTTCGTGACAACCTGTTCGCCGGCAAAGTCGCCTTCGTCGCCGG
>JANMPV010000476.1:0-3930 GCA_031370045.1 Novosphingobium sp.
GATGATCCCCGCGCTCGAGGCGGTGATCAAGCTTGGCGGCCAGTTGGGGGTCAAGGAGATCGTCTACGGCATGGCCCATCGTGGCCGGCTCAACGTGCTCGCCAACGTCATGGCCAAGCCCTATCGCGTGATCTTCCACGAGTTCTCGGGGGGCACCGCCAACCCCGAGGACGTCGGCGGATCGGGCGACGTCAAGTACCACCTCGGCACCAGCACCGACCGCGAATTCGACGGGATCAAGGTTCACATGAGCCTGGTCCCCAACCCCAGCCATCTCGAAGCCGTGGACCCCGTCGTGCTGGGCAAAGTCCGCGCCACCCAGGTGATGCGCGACGACGTGATCAAGCATGAGCAGGTCCTGCCGGTGCTGATCCACGGCGACGCGGCGTTCGCAGGGCAGGGGATCGTGTGGGAATGCTTCGGATTTTCGGGGGTGCGCGGCTACAACACCGGCGGCGCGATCCATTTCGTGATCAACAACCAGATCGGGTTCACCACCAGCCCCCAGTTCGCGCGGTCCTCGCCTTATCCCTCGGACGTCGCCAAGGGCGTCCAGGCACCGATCCTCCACGTCAACGGCGACGATCCCGAGGCGGTAACGTTCGTGTGCAAGCTGGCGATCGACTTTCGCCAGAAGTTCAAGCGCGACGTGGTGATCGACATGTGGTGCTATCGCCGGTTCGGCCACAACGAAGGCGACGAGCCCAGCTTCACTCAGCCGCTGATGTACGCGCAGATCCGCCAGCACCCGCCGGTCAGCGCGATCTATGCCGCTCGCCTGATCGAGCAGAAGGTGATTGGCGAGGGGTTTGCGGGCGAGACGGCCGACGCCTTCGTCGCCCACCTCGAAGAAGAGTTCTCCGGCGCCAAAAGCTACAAGCCCAACGAGGCCGACTGGTTCGCGGGGCGCTGGAGCGGGCTCAACAAGCCGGCCGACCCGGTCGGCGCGCGGCGCAATGTGCCTACCGGGATCGACCGCAAGCTGTTCGACAGCCTGGGCCGCACGCTGACCACGGTTCCCGCCAGCCTGACCATCCACAAGACGCTCGCCCGCGTTCTCGACGCCAAGCGCGAGATGTTTGCGGGCGGTTCGGGGTTCGACTGGGCGACCGCCGAAGCGCTGGCGTTCGGGTCGCTGCTGTCCGAAGGCTTCGGGGTGCGCCTGTCGGGCCAGGATTCGGGGCGCGGCACCTTCAGCCAGCGCCACGCGGTGTGGGTCGATCAGGCCGACGAGCACCGCTACGTGCCGCTGTGGTCGGTACCCCACGGGCGCTTCGAGGTGCTCGACAGCTCGCTGTCCGAATACGGCGAGCTCGGTTTCGAATACGGTTACGCGGTCGCCGATCCCAAGACGCTGGTGCTGTGGGAGGCGCAGTTCGGCGATTTCGCCAACGGCGCGCAAGTGATCATCGATCAGTTCATCGCCGCGGGCGAGGCCAAATGGTTGCGCGCCAACGGCCTGGTGATGCTGCTGCCCCACGGGTACGAGGGCCAAGGTCCGGAGCATTCCTCGGCCCGCCTCGAACGGTTTCTCCAGCTGTGCGCGCAGGATAACATCCAGGTCTGTAACATCACTTCGCCAGCCAACTATTTCCATGTCCTGCGGCGCCAGATGCACCGGGGCTTTCGCAAACCGCTGGTGATCATGGCGCCCAAGTCGCTGCTCCGCCATCCGCTGGCCAAATCGGCGGCAGAGGACTTCATCGGCGAAGGCCACTTTCGCCGGATCGTTTCCGACACCAACGGAGCGGAGGATGCGAAGACCTGGCGTCTGGTGCTGTGTTCGGGCAAAGTCGCCTACGACCTGATGGAAGCGCGCGATGCCGCCGGGAGCGATGACATCCAGATCGTCCGGATCGAACAGCTCTATCCGTTCCCCGAGGAAGCCTTGAAGATCCGGATCGAGCGGATGGCGTCGCTCGAAGAGGTGGTCTGGTGCCAGGAGGAACCGCGCAACAACGGCGCATGGTTCTTCGTCGAAGGCTGCATCGAAGAGGCGCTCAAGACCGCCAAAGCCAAGCCCGTGCGACCGCGTTACGCCGGACGCGCCGCCAGCGCCTCGCCCGCTACCGGACAGGCAAGCCGCCACGCGATGGAACAGGGCGCGCTCGTCGCCGACGCGCTTGGTTTGTCAGTCCGCACCGAAATCCGCCGTCGCAAGAAGGCCTGAGGAATCTCCATGTCCAGTGAAGTGAAAGTCCCTACGCTCGGCGAGAGCGTTGCCGAAGCGACGATCGGCCAGTGGCTCAAGCAGCCGGGCGACGCGGTCAAGCTCGACGAGCCGATCGCCAGCCTCGAAACCGACAAAGTCGCGGTCGAAGTCCCCGCGCCTGCGGCAGGCGTGATGGGCGCGTTCCAGGCCCAAGAAGGCGATACCGTGCTGGTCGGCGCAGTGATTGCCACGATCGAGGATGCCTCTCCCGCTGCGGGCAACGAACCGATCGTCACACGCGAGGAAAAGCCCCAGCCGCCCGCTTCGGATACGATGCCGCCCAAGGTGGAGCCTGCCACCGCGCTCGATAGCTCGACCCTGTCGCCCGCGGTGCGTCGCGCGGTGCTCGAACACGGTATCGATCCCAGCGGGATCAAAGGCTCGGGCCGCGATGGTCGCCTGACCAAGGAAGACGTGCTCGCCGCTGCGCAGGCCAGGTCCACGCCCGCCCCGCAATCCACCCCCGCTCAGCCTGCGCTTGTAGCAAGCCCTGCACCCGCGTCCGCCCCAACCGGCCCGCGCAACACCGAACGGGTCAAGATGACCCGCATGCGCCAGACGATCGCCAAGCGGCTCAAAAGTGCGCAGGACACCGCAGCGCTGCTCACCACCTTCAACGATTGTGATATGTCGGCGGTGATGGCCGCGCGCGACAGGTACAAGGACGCCTTCGAGAACAAGCACGGGGTCAAGCTCGGCTTCATGAGCTTTTTCGTCAAGGCAGTGTGCCTGGCAGTGAAGGATTTCCCCTCGGTCAACGCCCAGATCGAGGGCGATGAGATCGTCTATTTCGATTACCTCGACCTGTCGGTAGCGGTCTCGGCCCCCAATGGCCTGGTCGTGCCGGTGGTCCGCAACGCTGACACGCTGTCTTTTGCCGGGATCGAAAAAGCCATCGGTGACCTCGGACGCCGAGCCCGCGACGGCGCGCTGACGATGGAAGACATGGCCGGGGGCACCTTCACCATTTCCAACGGCGGGATCTTCGGCGGGCTGATGTCCACCCCGATTATCAACCCCCCGCAGTCGGCGGTGCTCGGTCTCCACCGCATCGAGGATCGCCCGGTGGTCCGCGACGGCCAGATCGTGATCCGCCCGATGATGTACCTCGCGCTAAGCTACGACCACCGCCTGATCGACGGCCGCGAGGCAGTGACCGCTTTGAAGACGATCAAGGAAGCGATCGAGGATCCCACGCGCCTGCTGATCGATTTGTGAACCGACGGCGCGTGTGCTTCGACAAGCTCAGCATGAGCGGACCTTGCCCTGAATTCCCACATCCGCTCAGCCTGAGCATGTCGAAGGCCACGCGCGACGGAGGCCCCAATGGCTGACCAGACTTACGACTACGACGTCCTGATCATCGGTGCCGGTCCCGGCGGCTACGTCGCTGCGATCCGCGCGGCGCAGTTGGGGCTCAAGACCGCCTGTGTGGAAAGCCGCGAGACGTTGGGGGGGACTTGCCTCAATGTCGGGTGCATTCCGTCCAAGGCGCTGCTCCACGGCAGCGAGTTTTTCGAGGAGGCCAACGACGGCACGCTGGCCAAGTTCGGAGTCAAGCTGGGCAAGGTCGAGCTGGATCTTCCCGCGCTCCAGGGCGAAAAGGCCAAGGCGGTCAAGGAACTGACCGGCGGGATCGCGTTCCTGTTCAAGAAAAACAAGGTCGACTGGCTCAAGGGCCTGGCCAGTTTCAAGGACGCGCATACCGTCGTCCTTCG
>JANMPV010000482.1:0-4502 GCA_031370045.1 Novosphingobium sp.
GGGGTTTGGGATGGCCGACGAGAGCAACGTCAAGTTTACCGAGCGCGAGGCGCTGTTCTTCCATTCGACCGGGCGGCCGGGGAAGATCGAGATCATCGCGTCGAAGCCGATGGCGACCCAGCGCGACCTGAGCCTCGCCTATTCGCCGGGTGTCGCGGTGCCGGTGCTCGCCATCGCCAAGGACCCCGCCCTCGCCTATGACTACACCGCCGATCCTTCGACGTTTGTGTGGTCGCCGGGCTGCGCAGGCGGCACCCGGCTGCGCGGGATCGACCAGGCGATGCGCAAGGCGCCGCTCGACAAGGTCGACTACGTCTGGCTGATCGATACCGGCAAGCCGAAACACCAGGACCCGCGCCTCGCCCCGGTGTGGCGCTCGGGCAGAAGCGTGCTCTACGCGGTGAAGGCGCGAACCAACGTGCTGGGCGGCGCGGCGATGGCCAAATCGACTGTGCGGGTGCGGGTGCGCAACAAAGGCTGAGCAAGTCCGCGCACTTGGGTCCTCTCGCGCTGGCAACCGCGCAGGATTGCTCTCACAACCCGGCGAATTCGGCTTTCCTCGGGCCTAGATACCCGAACAGATACGCGCCCACCTTGCGCATCTGAATCTCTTCCGCGCCCTCGGTGATGCGATAACGGCGGTGGTGGCGATAGATGTGCTCGAACGGCTTGTGGCGTGAATAGCCGATCCCGCCGTGGACCTGCATCGCCCGGTCGGCGGCCTCGCAGACCAGCCGGTTGGCGTAGTAGTTGCACATGCTGATCTTGTCCGAAAGGCGGTGCTCGATCTCCTTGTGGGGCATCTGGTCCATCTCCCACGCGGTCTTGTAGATCAGCATCCGCAGCATCTCGCACTGGGTCGCCAGCTCGACCAGCGGGAACTGGATGCCCTGGTTGCGCGCCAGCTCCTCGCCGAACGGTTTCCTGATCCGGGCATAGCGGACGCTTTCCTCGACGCAGTAGGTGGCCGCACCGAGCGATGAGGCGGCCTGGCGGATGCGGTTCTGGTGGACGAAGCTTTGCGCCAGACTGAGCCCGCGGCCCTCCTCGCCCAGGATCGCCTCATGCGGCACCCACACATCCTCGAGGAAGAACCGGGCGTGGTCGGTGGGCATGTTGAAGGTCCACATATACTCGTCGATGCGCAGCCCCGGGGTCGGGTTGGGCACGAGGAAGCAGGTGATCCCGCGCGCCTCACCGGGATTGCCACCGGTGCGCGCGAACAGACCGACGTGGGTGGCGACGTGCATCCCGGTGATCCACATCTTCGATCCGTCGATCCGCCAGCCATCGACCCCGTCACGCGTTTCGCGCACCGCTGCGGTTTCCATCCAGGTCGCGTCGGAGCCATGGTCGGGCTCGGTCAGTCCGAACGCGACGCGGCGCTTGCCCTCGAACCCGCCGAGGATGAATTCCTGCTTCTGCGCTTCGGTCCCGAACTCGTCGAACATCGCCACGAACGGGAAGTTGCCGACGATCGAGTGTTCGTTCTGGAGGTCGTTGTGGAGGCCCAGGCCCTTGGCCGCAAAGCGATCGCGGATCACCGCCATCCACAAATTGGCGCCATCTTGGCCGCCGTATTGCTTGGGCGCGGAAAAGCGCCAGTGCCCGGCCTTGTCCGCCACCCGGCGCGCGGTGCGCAGCAGGTCTTCCCATTCGGGCCGCGGCAGCCCGGCGTTCTCGAAATCGGTCCGCGCGTATTCGCGGCGGTGATCGAAAAAGCGGATGTTGTCGTCGGCCTGTTCGATCGGCTTGATCTCGGCGGCGATAAACGCGTCGAGTTCAGCGAGATAGGCGACCAGGTCGGCAGGCAGCGCGAAATCCATTGTTCTCTCCCGAATCGATTTAACCGTTCGATTAAGAGACCTGCCATTTCTCCCGCGCAATGGCGAGCGAAGGATATTTGGGCTGGTCCGCAGCGAGCTTGGTCAACGCGCTGCGCCGCAGCCGGGCGAGCATCCCGGGTGTGGCCAGCGTTGCGCGCCCCGCCAGCACATCGTCGGCCAGCTCGCGGTCTTCGGCCTGGGGCCGCGAGGCGAGCTCGCGCGCGACAATCCCCAGCGCGTTGCGCGCCACCGCGTGTTCGAACCGTTCGCGTCCGGCGAAGCGCTCCTTCACCGACCCCAGCCACTCAGCCACCGCGGTGACGATTTCTGCCGCCGATGGTTCGCCTGCGTCGCGCGATGCGGCGGGTCGAGCGGCGGGTAGCCGACACGCGCGCTCGACCGCAGGCGCCTCGTCCTCGAGCAACAGCAGCAAGTCGAGCTCCTGCTCGGCGGCGCGGCGGCCGACCACCACGCGTTCGATGCTGCGATCCGCGCCGCTGCGCCAGGTCTGGCCCATCCCCAGGCAGCCCAGCGCCCACCAGACGGTGCGGTAGATCAGCCAGAAGCGGAACCGCGCCGGGTCCACCGGCGCACCGCCCGCAGCGGCATAGGCGACGAACAGATCGTCGAGCGAGCCCAGCCCGAAGCCGGGCGCATCCAGCCGCCCGAAGCGCCACACCGCCATGCACCCGAACGCCAGATCTTCGTGGAAATCGCCGCGATGCGCGAGTTCCCAGTCGAGCACCCCGCTCAACCGTCCGCCGTGGGTCATCAGGTTGCCGATCCGGAAATCGCCGTGGACCAGCCGCGGCGGTGTTGGAGCGGGCTGGTTGGCGCGCAGCCAGGCGAGCCCCAGCGCGATGATCGGGCGGTCGCCGCCATGCTGGGCGAACTGACTCGCCAGGCCTTCCACCCCGGTGGCCGGATCGAGCAACGGGGCGACTGCCACCGCCGCTGCATCGATCCGGTGGATCCCTGCCAGCGCCGCGCCGAGATCGCGGAGCAGTGCTGCTCCGCACTCACCGAGCGCGGTTTCGGGCGCGGCGGTGCCGGGCAGACGGCGCATCACGAAACCGCTGCCGATGCCGTCGCGCGGCTCAAGTTCGGCGACGATCTGCGGAGCGATCACCCCCGCCGCGCCCGCCGCGCGGATCACAGCGGCCTCGCCCGCATGGTCGAGCGGGCGTCCCGCCATGACCTCGGCTGAAGCCGCACGGCGCAGGACGTAGCCTTCACCGCCGCAGGTGAAGGCCCAGCTTTCCATGTTGGCCCCGCCCGAGAGGCGCTCAAGACCGGCGACGGTTCCGCTCAGTCCAGCCTGCGTCATGACGTGGCCAAGCGTGGCCGCCAGACTATGATTCGCCTCTCCCATTCATCCTTCGTTAGCCAAACCCGCTGCAATATCCAGCCCAGGGGAGGCGCGCAGGCGTCAGTCCGATGGCCGGTGGGGTTGAGAACCTTGCCCTAAAAGCGTTTAATCATGCGAGGTTGGGTCATTAATTACCATTCGGGACTGGGAACGGACGGATGAACAGGAAACCGGGTCGGATCGCATCGATCGGCTTTGCCGCGCTGGCGCTGCTGGCCGCGCCGCTGCCCGCGCAAACGGTCTACGCGCAAGAAAGCGATTTCGCCTCGGCTTCGCTCGACCGCGCGCTGGAGGCCCAGTTGCGCAGCATCGTTGCCAATTCGGGCGGGCGCATCGGAATCTACGCCGCCGACGTCGATGGCCCGCGCACCGCCACGATCAACGCCAACCAGGCGTTCCCGATGGCCAGCACGGTCAAAGTGGCGATCGCCGCGACCTATCTGCAAGGGGTGGACGAGGGGCGCCTGCGGCTCGACACCGCCTATCCGCTGCGCATCGGCACCGGGCTGACGGGGGGCGATGGCCGCGTCATCACCCGCGAGGGGATGAGCCTGACCGCGCAGAGCCTGATCGAGCTGAGCCTGACCAAGAGCGACAACCAGGCCACTGACGCGATCCTTTCCGCCGTGGGCGGGCCGGTCGCGGTCAACCGCTGGCTGCAATCCGCCGGGATCGTCGGGCTGCGGGTCGATCGCGATATTGCCACACTGTTGCGCGACGACTTGCAGAGGAACGATCCGGTGCTCGGGCTCGACAAGCGCGACACCGTGACCCCGGCAGCGATGGTCCAGTTGCTGGGCGCGCTGCACCGCGGTCAGGTGCTGAGCCCGCAGAGCCGCGCGGTGCTGCTGGGCGCGATGAGCCGCTGCCAGACCGGCAAGACCCGCATCCGCGCGCTGCTGCCCGAGGGCACGCTGGTGGCGCACAAGACCGGGACGCTGTGGGCCCAGACCAGCGATGTCGGGATCATTCGCCTGCCTGATGGGCGCAACGTGGCGCTGGCGGTCTATGTCACCGGGCAAAGCAGCCACGCCGCCCAAGCCCAGACGATCGCCCAGGTCGCGCGCACGGTGTACGACAGCTTCACCGCAGGCGTTTACCAGCCGAGCTATTCAGCACGCCGCTGAGAAGTAAGGCCAGCCCGATCCGCCCCCTTTGGGGGCGGGGAACCGCCGAAGGTGGTGGAGGGGGGCTGAATAAAAGCACGCGGTAGCGTGCAGCCGCTAGCGCGACTGCTTCTTGTAAGCCCCGCTCCGTCTGACTTCGCCAGCCACCTCTCCCAAAGGGGGAGGATCGAGAATGGCTGT
>JANMPV010000006.1:0-15470 GCA_031370045.1 Novosphingobium sp.
CCAGCGGCAGCGACAGCGACGGCTGCCCGGTGAAGTTGAACAATGCGGCAAACGGGAACAACGCCATCTGGCGCTTGCCGAGATCGCGCGGGGTTACGCTGGCCGGATCGGAGAACCCGATCCGCGGCGGCGGCGCGGTCATCACCGGACACAGATACACGTCGAAGCTGTCGAACCGCTGCACCACGCCGCGCGTCAACATGCGTAGCTCCTGATAGCCCCAGAAGGCCTGCTCGCCCGTGACTGCGCGCGAACCCTGTAGCGCCGCCCATGTCATCGGCTCAAGCTCATCCTCGCGCGGCTCGCGCCCGACCCGGTCGATCACCCGGCGCATGCCCGCAGCAAAATTCGCCGCCGATACCGGAGCGCGCGCCCGTGCGACCGCTTGATGATCGACGCCAAGGGTTTCCTCGCGCACCTCATGTCCCAGGGCCGCAAGCGCTTCCGCCGTGCGCTCTAGAACCGCCAGCACTTCGGGATCGAGCGGCTGGCCGGAGGGCGTCTCGGGCGACAAGGCGATGCGCAGCTTGCCGGGGCTGCGCGCGACCTCATCGAGATACGGGCGAGCCTTGGGCGGAATGGCGTATGGCGAACCCGGCTCGGGAAGTCCGGTCGCATCGAGCATGGCGGCACTGTCACGAACGCTGCGCGTCACCACGTGATCGACGCAGAACCCCATAGCGTAATCGAACCCGTCGGGCAGGTTGGTCACGCGGTTGCGCGTTGGCTTCATCCCGACCAGCCCGCAGCATGCTGCTGGAATGCGGATCGAGCCGAGCCCGTCCGAGGCGTGCGCCATCGGCACCATGCCCGCCGCCACCGCCGCGGCCGAACCGCCCGATGAGCCCCCGGCGATGTGGTCGGTGTTCCACGGATTGCGCGTCGCGCCAAACAGCGAAGTCTCGACATTGCCGACAATGCCGTATTCCGACGAGGCACCGCGGCCGAGCATCACCACCCCGGCCTCTCGATACCGGCGGGTCAAGCCGGTATCCTGGGCATCCACCACATCCGCGCAAAACCGGCTACCGCTGGTGCACGGCCACCCGGCCACACCGATCCCGAAGTCCTTGACGAGGAACGGCACGCCCGTGAATGGACCATCGGGCAATGGCCTGGCGGCTACCGCGCGAGCCTGGTCGAAATCACGATAAACCACCGCGTTGATCGCGCCGTCGAGCCGCTCGACTTGCGCTATCGCCGCTTCGACAAGTTCAGGGGCAGAAACATCGCCAGACCGCACGAGGTGCGCCAGCCCGATCGCATCGTAAGAGGAATAGTCCTGCATTTTGGCTCCGGCAACAATGAGACCCCATGCTGGGCCGAAACACCGGATTGGGCAACGGCCAGGGTTCGCGTGTGAGCAAAACGAACCCGCGGACTACATGACCTGCGCCCTTTTTTGACTGATCCGGCCGAGTGGAGCCCCCGTCGTCCCCTCCCGCCCATTAACGACCAGACGGAAGCCAATATGCTCCGTCCCCAGCCCGCGTTCCTGGTACTGGCGCGCTGCGGGGCGATAGCGGGCGCAGTAGTTTGCGGCGCACAGATACGATCCGCCCTTGATCACATTCACCGGCTCGCTGGCATCGGCGCGCGATCCACTGCTCCTGGTCCATTCCCAGACATTGCCGATCATGTCGTAAAGGCCAAAACCATTGGGCTTGAAGCAGCCGACCGGCGCGCGGCCCAGATAGCCGTCGGCGCCCGTGTCCTTCACCGGGAACACCCCTTGATAATAATTACCCTGCGGCCGGCCATGGTCGTCAACCGGTTCGGGCAGCGCCGCCCTGCCGCCGCGCGCGGCATATTCCCATTGCTCTTCATTTGGCAGCGCCTTGCCCGCCCATCGGGCATAAGCCAGCGCATCCTGATAGGCGATCTGGACAACAGGGTCGCGGTCCATGCCGGTGATCGTTTCGCTCGGACCCGCTGGATGCCGCCATTGGGCCCCCACCGCCCAGCGCCACCAATTGGGATTGCTGGCGGTAGGCGCGGCAAACACCGCAGAGCCTGGCGCCAGCATTTCGGGCGGTGCGCCGGGTAGCCTGGGCGCTTCGCGCTCGGCCTGGGTCGTGTAGCCGGTGGCCTTCACGAACGCGGCAAACTGCGCGTTGGTCACCTCATGCACGTCGATCCAGAAGCCTTTGACCGCCACATCGCGCGGCGGGCCTTCCTCGGGGTAGTGCGGGACTTCGCCCATCGTGAAGTGCCCGGCGGGCACCCAGACCATTTCATTGGTGGCAAGTCCGGTGCAGGTTTTGGGAGTGGTGGCTTCGTGACAGCCGCCCACCAGCGCCAAAGCAGCGAACATCGCCAGCCTTTGCAAGCGGGTCCGGTCAGCCATCAGTTTGAGCGAGCACCGCTTCGACCAGCCGGAGCACAACCACGCGCGCGGCATCGACCGGCAACTCCTGATCATGGCGCAACAGCCGCCAGGTCTGAAAACTGAGCGGCGCAAGCAAGGTGTTGGTCTGGGCTGAATCGGCCAGCACAGCGGGCGGCAAAAGCGCCTCTACCCCCTGCCGCTCGAGCCGGATCATCCGCTTGTAATCCTGCATCAGGAACGGCGACTGGTAGCGTTTGATGTTTGCCGAAATGCGATAGGGCAACATGGTTTCAAAAACGGTTATGCGCCGTTCGGTCAGTTCGCGAACGCGGGGTTTCCATTCGGTCGCAGCCAGCGGCTTGAGCAATATCGGTATCAGCCGCGCCTCGATCGCATCGCTCATCTCCCGGTAGAGCGAATCCATATCGTCGAAATGGCGGAAGACCGAGCGCAAGCCGACCCCGGCCTGTTCGGCGACTTCGGCGGCACTGGGCGCGACATGTCCGCCGCCGACCAGATCGAGCATGGCCTGGACGATGCGCGCGCGGCTGGAGCGACTGCGTTCGCGCCGACCGTCCACCATCGGCGGCGCGCTGCCTTTGTCAGCCGATCGGGCGGTTCGTGTGGCCATGGCCCCTTATGTCGCCCCTTAGCCGAATGTCGATCATGCCGTGCTTTTCACACCGCGAACGTGGCGGCTTGCCCGAACATCAATCTTATGACACTTATAGTGCAATAATCACGGGGTTTGCAATGGCAGGATGGATGATCTGGGCGGCGGCACTAGTTGCCTATCTGCTGTTCCGGCTGTGGTACGATGGCTGGCGCGGACCGCTGGGGCCTGCCGAGGTGGAAGCCTTCCTAAAGAGCTTGGAGGGGCGTTACGAAGGCACCGGTAACAGCCCGGAAACGATGCGCGCCTTCCTCGAAGCCGACGATGGCCGTGAGTTCGTGATGCTCAATCTGGTCAAGGCCAATATGGAACTGGTGCCCGATCCCGCAGGCGGCCCGCCGGTGCAGGGGCTCGAACTGCTCAAGCGCTATTCGAAACGCTTCATGCCCGTGCTGCTGCGTAACGGCGGCCATCCCGGGATCGTCGCACGCAAGGTCGGCGGTTACGTCGACGCCTGGAATACCGCTCCCGATCCGGGTTGGACCATCGCCGGTTTCATGCGCTATCGCAGCCGCCGTGACATGATGCAGCTGACGCTTGACCCGTCATTTCGTGAAGGCCATCCGGACAAGCTGGCGGGTGTGCTCTCGACCTTTTCCTTCCCGACGCAGCGCGTCGTCTCACTCTATGTCAGCCCGCGGGTGACGGTTGCGCTCATCATCGCGCTGGTTGCGGCGCTGTCGCACTTGGCGACGCTTAAACTATGAACGAGTTGCTGCCACCGAGCACCAACGGCCAATATGCCGGATCGCGCTATGCGGCATGGTATCTGGTCTTTTACGGGATTGCCTGGATAGTTCCGGGGATGATCCACAGCTTCCTTCCCGATGGAGGGGCAGGCATTATCGCCGGGTTGGACCTCTCGCATAACCCGACCATGATTTTCGGCCTGTTCGCCTGGGCCGGCGCAACTCAGATCGCACATGGCACTGTGACCGTCGTCGTGGGGCTGCGCTATCGCAGTCTGGTGCCGCTGTTCCTCGCTGTCAACCTGGTGGAGCGGGTTCTGCTGAGCTGGTCAGGCTGGGTGCGCTATGTACCCGCGGGCGGCCACCACCCGCCCGAGCACTATGCGAGCCTGATTTCGGTGCCGATGATATTGGTGTTCTTGTGGCTCTCGCTGCGAACGATCAAATTGGGAAGCCACTCATGAAACGCAGATGGAAGATCCTGGCCGCTGTCGCGCTGGTGGCGGGCGCGGGATATGTGGCGCTCCAGAAATACTCCATTTACCTCCCCGGCCTGATCGGTGCGTGGAAGCATCCGGTTGCGGAAAACCATCCCGTCGTCTGGGCCAAGGGGCCCGCTGCGGCGCCCGCTGGCAAACGGCCGCCCAATGTGATTCTGATCGTTGCCGACGATCTGGGGATGAACGACATCAGCCTTTTTGGCGGCGGCGTGGCAGGTGGGGCAGTGCCCACGCCCAATATCGATGGCTTGGCCGCACAAGGCGCAAGCTTCACCAACGGCTATGCCGCAAACGCGACCTGTTCGCCTTCGCGCGCGGCCTTGATGACCGGACGCTATCCCACGCGCTTCGGCTTTGAGTTTACGGCCGTGCCGGGGGCGTTCGCATCCAATCTTGCGCATTCCGCCGACAATTTGTTGCATCCGCCGATCTATCACCAGGAACTCAACCACGATCTGCCCGCCTACGAAGACATGGGGGTGCCGCACGACGAGATCATGATCGGCGAAGTGCTGCAAAAGCGCGGCTACCATACGATCCATATCGGTAAGTGGCATCTGGGCGAATCGCGGCAACTGTGGCCGACGTCGCAAGGCTTTGACGAAAGTCTTGGGCTGCTTGCGGGCGGCGGCAAGTTTCTGCCTGCGGGTGATCCGAACGGGGTCGATGCCCGGCTGCCGTGGGATCCGATCGACAAGTTCCTGTGGGCCAATCTGCCCTATTCGGTCAGCTTCGGAAACGACCAGCGCTTCAGGCCAAAAGGCCATCTGACAGACTATTTCACTGACAATGCGCTTGCCGCGATCGAGGCAAACAAGAACCGGCCCTTCTTCATGTACCTGGCCTACAATGCGCCGCACACGCCGCTGCAGGCGACCAAGGCGGATTACGACGCGCTGCCCCAGATCACCGATCACACCCAGCGCGTTTATGGCGCCATGATCCGCCAACTCGATCGGCGCATCGGCGATGTTCTCAAGAAGCTCAAGGACACCGGGCTCGACCAGAATACACTGGTCATCTTCACCAGCGACAATGGCGGAGCATGGTACACCGGGATTCCCGATCTCAACCAACCCTACCGCGGCTGGAAAGCGACATTCTTCGAAGGCGGGATCCATGTGCCGCTACTGATGCGGTGGCCCGGGGTAATTCCACCCGGAACGGTCCGCACCGATACCGCCAGCGGTCTCGACATGTTTGCGACCATCGCCGGCGCATCGGGCGCGGCCATGCCCACCGACCGCACGATGGATAGTTTCGATCTCTTTGCCCCGAAAATCAGACGCACGGTGACCTTCTGGCGCTCGGGTGATTACCGGGTCGTGCGCGATGGCGACTGGAAACTGCAGGTATCAAAACGCCCTGACAAGATGTGGCTGTTCAATCTCGCTACCGACCCGACCGAGCACGTCAACCTTGCCGATCGCGAACCACAGCAGGTAGCCCGTTTGCGGGCGATGATCGAAGCCCAAAATTCGGGTCTACCCAAGCCGCTCTGGCCGGGCCTGCTCGAGGGCGCAGTCAGGATCGACGTGCCGCTCAACGCGCGGTGGTCGAAGGACCAGGAATATGTCTATTGGGCCAACTGAGCGAACGACTTTGGAATGACACCCATCCGGCGCTCAAAGCGGGAGTCTATTTTCAAAGAAGCTCCCTCCGTCTATGGATTGGTTAGAAATAGTTTTGACCGTAATTCCGCATGTGGCGGTATCAACATCGCTTCAAACTGACTGCGATCAAACAGGCACCGCGATGTGCTTTCCGCCGAACACCGCTTGCCAGTTCTCGATCTCGGCGAAGACGATATCGTCCGTCGCATGTGCCAGCTCGGCAACCCTGCCGTATTGGAGCTCGGCATCCGCTGCCGTGGCGAGGAGGGACATTCGCGCGTGGACCAGGTCGAGCTTTTCGGCGGTTACTTCGGAAATGGCTGCGAACCGTTCGAAATCGCCAAAATAGCGGATGCCGGCGATGCCCGCACCAAACGTCGGGAACAGCACGCCCAGGACGGTGAACGTTTTCGAGGCGTGGTCAACCAGTTCGGCGTCGATCCAGCCCTGCGCCGAAGCCCCGCGCAGCCCGAGATAAAGCGCCACCGAGGACACGGCGAGCTGAAACAGGAAGGTCGAAAAGCGGTCGAGATTATGATGCACCGCGGTCAGGCGTTTGGCCTTGCCGAAATGATAGTCGCGCTGGGCGGTGACATGGGCATCGAGCAGGTCGGTGAGGACCGCGCGCAGATAGCGAGGCGTTACCTTGACCTGCGGAAGGCCAACATCGCGCAGCGCGTGTTGCACGTAAAACTCCGGCCAGCTCGTTTCCGCCCCCTGCGGCCAGCGACCCGGCGCGCGCGCGGCACCCAGCACCAGCAGCAAGGGTGCGTGCCGCAGATATTCAGCAACCCGCCGCGTTTCGAACCATCGTCCGTGCCAGCGCTTCTTCTGGCCAAGCCAGGTGATCAGCAAAATCGCCGAGAGCAGCGCCAGTTCAAACAGCGCAAACGCCCATTTCCCCTGTGGTCCGACAAACGGAAGGTAGAGCACACCCCCCACAATCGCGAGACTGGAGAGTACGAAGTTGACGATCATCCCGCCGCGATAGGCATCGGACAGCCACGCTGAAACACCGTCCGCCCAGGCAAAGCGGCGCAGCACGTCGGTTTCGATCCTGTGTGTAAAGTCGGCATCCGCACCGGGAAGCGCGCCCGCAGTACCCAGCATCGCAGCCCCGCTTCCCCCACCGAACGCTTCGGGCGTCTCATAGGTCTGACGCAAGCTGCGGAACCGCGATCGCGGTGACCGCCCCCCGAATAGCGTCTCGATCCGGCGATAGGCGTGGGTCAGGCGGTGGCTCGCGCTGCGCCAGCGTTCGCTATCGAGCATGCCGACGCCGGGATGGTCGGCGTCCTCGCCGGGGTGAAGCGCGTCATGGACGAGCGCGCCAAGCGCAGCGCCGTCATGCCCGTCCTGCGCCGAATCCAGCCCGGCCAGCGCTTCGGGCGCACGCAGCACCCGCCAAGCCTCGGGATCCGCCGGGTTGACCCAGATTACCGGCGCGCCCAGGTCCAGCGCCGCCGCGATCGTATGCCCCGTGCCGCCGACATGCGCGGTGGTCGCGCCGTCCCATACGCCGATGATAATGTCCGATTGCTCGATCAAGATCCGCCCCGCCAGCGCCACCCGGATCGATGTTTCCGCCGCACACAGCTGGGCCCTGGCAAAGTCCTGGGGGGCTTCCAGCTTGGCCAGATAGAGCGCCGCAAGCGCAGCATCCCGATCGGCCAGTTCAAAAACCCGCGCCCGCTCCGTCAGCGTCCGGATGCCGAGAGCCTGCGCCGCACACGCTGCGTCGGCAGGCCCGGTTCCCGCAATCAGCGCGCGCGCGTCGGCGACCGTCGGCGGCAAGGCGTTGATCGCTTCGTTCAGCTCGCGCCCGAACGGCAGCGGCGCGACCAGTTCCCACCCCCGCGCCAGCGCCATGTTCGCCGCGACCTGATCAGTGCCGTTGGCGAGCAGCGAATGCAGCCGCACGGGCGCGACCGAGCCCGCACCCAGCACGGCGGGGGTCGCAGCCACCGCCTGTTCGAGCAGATCGAAGATGACCGCCAACGCCGCCGCAATCCGATCCGCATTCCCGGCAAACGACGGATACCCGGCGCGGTGGCCAGTGATGCCCAAGCTCAGCCGCACCTTCGGCGGCGGCGGGGTGAGGGTGTCAGACATCGGCACCCGCCAGCCGCAACCCTTCGCGCAGAAGCGTTTGTGCCTTAGGATCGCGAAACATGGCGATTGTGATCTCGTGCGGTGTTTCTGGGGCAATGTTGGCGAAGGTTGCCTTCGCCTCGTCTAGCTGCCCAGCGTGCGCGTGCGCGGCCGCCAGTACCGACAATGCAAGCCCGTAACTAGGCCGCCGCGCGACAGACTCTCTCGCCCACCGGATCGCCTCGTCAAAGCGGCGCTGCTGCAAATGACAGGCAGCGATCCCAATTAGCGTGATGTAAAGTGTTGGCTCATTGGTATCACTGCGCTCTGCGTCATTCAGCAGATCGAGCGCGCCTTCGATGTCTTGGCCGATCGCGGCCTTGGTCCAACCACTCGCCACCAGCAGCCAGGTATTGGCAGGCTCTCGGGCAAGCGCGCGATCAACGATCAAATTCAAATTGGCCAAATCGCCACCCAGCGGCACAAGGCAAATTGAGACGTTGGAGACCACTCGGGCACTAATCTCCCCGGCGAGCAAGGCCTTGCGGCCATGCTCTAGGCCAAGCTTTTGCGAGTTCCCGGATGCGTTGCCCCAGCCGCTTTGGAATATGATACAATGCGCGATGCACAAACACATATGGGCCAATGCATAATCGGGCTCGAGCGCGAGCGCCTTTTCGCTTAACCTGATCAATTCCATTTGTGACTTGAGGTCCCACATCGAGCTAAACCCGAGGGCCGTTATCACCAGATCATAAGCGCTCTTATCAGCCTCTGGCACTGCAACGGCGCGCGCGAGTTCCTGCTGAAGGACATACGCGTCGGCCTGCCCGGCAGCCGCGCGCGCGACTTCCTCTTGCAGTGCAAATTCATCATCGCTTGAGCCATCGAACCGGGCTGACCACAACTGGGTATCGTCGGCATTGGTATGCAGCTCGACTGCCACGCGCAGCCGGGCACCCGAACCGCGAACGCTGCCGCTCAACACATACCGCGCCGCCGCCGCATTGCGCAGCAGCGCCAGCGACGAAAACCGCGCCAGTTCGGCGCGGAGTTCCTCGGTCAGCCCCTCGACAAAGCCTGCCTGATCCTTGCCCGAAGAGTGATCGGCAAACGCCGCAACCGCGATTGTCGGAATGCCGGACGAACCGACTATGCTCGGCTTCTTGGTGGTGGCGGAGCTCACAGAAGTCGCGGGCGCCTCCTTGCCCACAAACTTGCGCACATCCTCGACAAAAGATCGCCACGCCCTATCCCCCGCATCCCCCGTCCATTGCCCCAGTTCCGCCGTCTGGGTTAGCTCGAACATGATCGGGCGCTCGCACGCCTCGATCATCACCGGAACCAAAGTTTTGCAGCGATCCGCAATCGTCGCTTCGGCGCGGACCCAGCGTGAGACGACCGAGCGCGGGGACCACAGCACCACCACCGCCTTCGCTGCCCGCAGGGCGGCTTCGGTCACTTCGTCATAAGCCTCGCCCGAGCGCAGCGCGGTGTCCCACCACACGCTCAGGCCCTCCGCCGCAAAGCCATCGGCAAACGCCTTGGCCTTCGCGCTGTCGTCGCGGTTATAGGAAAGAAAGATGTCGGGAATTGTCCGGCCCCTCGGTCAATTTGAGTTGTTTTCGACCGACCCAGCCGCACGATCATAACCGAACTCGCGATAGAGTCGAACGCCGAATCAGCGCAGACTTTCGGCCCGGCCTGCTCCGCCCGCGCCCAAAAAACTTCGCGACGATACTGTCGAAATCAGGAAGCCCCCCTGACGCTTGCGGTGACGGATATTTGCCGTGGGGGGCTGCCCCCGCATTGAAGGACGGGGCAAGCCTGGGCTTATTATTCCCCGCCCGGAGCGCCCGTCGAAGCAATGACGATGCGGTTCCGCCCCTCGTGCTTGGCCTTGTAGAGCGCACTGTCTGCGGCTTTGAGGGCATCGCTTCGGCCGGGAAAGGAAAACACCTCGGCCAGCCCGGCGGAGAACGTGATCGCTCCGAACGGCTCATCAGTGACCCGATTGACGAGATTGCGTTCGGCCAGATCGATGCGCGCACGCTCAAGGATGACCATGGCTTGAGCCGACGTTTGGCCGCGCAACAGAATGACAAATTCCTCGCCGCCATGGCGAGCGACGTGGCACGTTTCGTTGCTCAGCCGATCAAGGTCTGTTGCGACCGCCTTCAGCACCCGGTCGCCGGCTTCGTGGCCATGCGTATCGTTTATCCGCTTGAAGTGGTCGATGTCGCAAAATGCGACGCACAGTGCCTCACCCGCCCGTTTCGCGCTGTCGTATTCGGCTTTGAACCGTGCCTCGAAACAGCGGCGATTGGGCAATCCGGTGAGATGATCCTGCTCGGCAGCGCGCTGCGCCTCGTCCAGCTTGCGACGAAGGCCCCGGGTACGCTGCTCGCCGAGGCTCATTTGCTTCTCGATCTCGCGAGTTCGGGCAAGCATCACTTTGGCGATCGTCGCCAGTTCGGCGATGACCGCGCCGGCCGCGCTGAGCTGGGTGAGCTCATCGACATGCATTTCGAGCGCCGAGTTGTACTCGTGCGTCGCCGAGCGCGCTTCGCGGCTGGACTTGGCGAATTCGTCGAGGCTGGTCTCCAGCCGGCTCATCAACACCGCAAGCTCGGCGAGTTTTCCGCCGGTTCCGGTCTCGCGACTGACTTGGTCCAGCCAGTCGAGCGAGAGCGGTTCTGGCGAGCGGATGCGCTCATCGATCCGCTGGACGAGCACATCGCAGCTACCGTTGAGGTAATCGTGGGCGACACCCACGGTGAACGCGGAAACATCCAGGCCGTGGCAGTCGAGGAACGTGGCAATATCCGCCAGGGCTCGCTCGTTCCGGCCGGTTTCTCCCGGATGGGCCGGGTCGCTGCCGGTCCCACCTTTGCGCGGTGACAGCCTCAGCCATCGGGGAATTCCCCGTCGCTGCGGAGCGAGAGTTCGATCATGCATGCCCATGGATTGGTTAACGGCGAATCCGGGGCAATTTTAAGGAGAGTCGGCTTCTAGAGCGAAGCGCGGTGCTTTTGATTCACCGCTTCCCCGCGGCAGGCTCCGTCCTCTTCCTCACCACGATGACCGCCAATCGCGACCCAGCCGTCTGGTCCGACGCCGACAGCTTCCGGCCGCCCGCCTCCTCGGTCCCGACGCTCCGCGCATTGCTTATGTTTGGCGGGGACTGCCAGCTTGCCGAACCAGGGAAACACTTCCTTCTCAACGCTGTGGATCACATCCCGCGCGTGGACCGGAGTCCCGCGGTGTTCCTGCAACTCAGCCCCTCGGAATTGGACAGGTTGTGGTCCTTGTCTTTTGCCTTGGCATTCTTGATTGCCAGCTCGGTCAGCATCGATGCCCCATACGGGATTGGCTTCACTCATCAACCTGCCAAGGCGCTCCGTCGAGCTTGTGCGCCATCGACATCGAGCGACAAGATGGCGAGATCGTGCAGCCCGCCGTCGGCATCCCTGATTTGATCCCGCAGCAGTGCCTCGCCACGAAAGCCAGTCTCCTCGAACAGGGTAATCGCGCCGCGCTGGTCGGGCGTCATGCGCGCGGTCAGTTTCACCGCGCCTTCGGCGATGGCGTGGTCGATGCTGGCCTCGAGCAGCGCTCTGCCCACTCCCTTTCCACGCCATTCGGGCAGCACCAGCAGGCGGACCTCGGCAACATGCGCAGACCAGCTTAGCGGCTCGCGGATCACCGCGGTGGTTGCCACGATTTCACCGTCGGCGACCGCGACCAGGCTGTGTACCGATCCACCCTCGATCGCCTTGAGCCACGCGGCCAGCACCTTGGGCTGGCGAATGTCGCGCTCGAGGAAGAGCAGATCGTGCAATGGAACCCTGCCAACGAAACGGGCGATCTCTGCTTCCCCGACGTCGGCCATCGATTTGATCGCGAACGGTGCGGCGGTTTTCGTTGTCGGGATCACAGACTTTTCTCCGCCAGCCACTCGTCCAGTTTGGGCCACATCCGACGCACCGCGTTGGGTCCACCGATCAGGCTGACGTGGCCGCCCTTGAGCGTGACGTGTTCCTTGTCCACGCTGCCGATCATTTCGATCAGCGGAGCCGACGCGGCGGTCGGGACGATGTGGTCGTGTTCGGCGGTTACGTGGAGGAAGGGAACGGTGATCTTATCCAGATCGACCGGGCGACCGGCCACGTCCATGGTTTTGTTGAGAAGCGCGTTGTCCCACATAAGCTTCTGGGTGGTGTCACGGAAATACGCCCCGGCAAGCGGCAGCATATCGCTGCTCCAGCGATCGATCATCCGGTGTGCCTTGACGAATTCATCGTCCCACATCCGGTCCGCCAGACGCAGATTGGCAGCCAGTCGCCCCCCCGGACGCAATGAGTCGAATGCCGTCGACAGCATTTCGGGCGGGCAATTGCCGAGAGTGTCGACCAGCCGGTCCACGTCAAAGTAGCGTTTATCCGACCAGGCGGCGAATAGCGGCATCTTGCTGAAATCGACCGGGGTGGTGAAAGTTGCGAGATTCTTCAGACCCGCTTCGGGATGGAGTGCCGCCCACAGCAACGCCAGCACGCCGCCAAAGCAATAGCCGATCACGCTTATGTCCGGCTCGCCGGTGACCTGCTTTACCCGCGCGACGCAACTGGGCAGGAAGTCGAGAACGTAGCTGGCGAGATCCAGCGTCTTTTCATCGGGCCGCGGCGCCTCCCAGTCGATCATGAAAACGTCGTAACCGCGCCGGAGCAGGTATTCGACCAGGCTCTGCCCGGGCGTGAGGTCTAAGATATAGCCGCGGTTGGTGGTGGCCATCACCAGCAGCACCGGCACACGATAGAGCTCGTCGGTCAGCGGGCGGTAGTGATAGAGTCGCAATGTGCCGCGCTCGATCAGCACGTCTTTGGCGCTGGCTCCCAACACCGGCGCGGGCGAAGTGAAATAGCCCAAACCCTTGATGTTGCGCTGAAGCGCGCGCTCGAACTCCTGCCTGCCCCGCTCGAGCAATCCGGCTTCCCCGCTCATGGCCGCAGCGGCGGCTTGCGGGTGCGCGGCGGACGTGGCAACGCAACGCCGCTTGACGGAGGGGGTGCGCCCGCGGCCTCGATGCGCGCCAAGCTTGCCTCGATCGCGCCCAAGCGGCCCGAGAGCACTTCGATATCCATCCGGCTGGGCAAGTTGGCGGCTGCGAGCGCCTTGCCCATCGCATCTTGCGTCATCTTCTGCATTTGGAGGAACCCGGCGGTCATCTTCTGCATCGCCTCGCTAGTTTCGGGGCGTTGGAGGAATTGCCCACCGTATTCGTTGGCGAGCTTTTCCCACTGGTCCACGGCGGCGCGCATCATGGCGAGAGGATCGGTGCTTGCGCGTTCGCTCATGACAACGATTCCATCAGCCAATTTGTCATTATCCGCATCCTCCTCGCAGGCTGGATCGGCGACTCAAGAACGGGCCAGGATCTCTACGATACCAAACAGCACCTGGGGATTGTGCGTCAAGCCTGGTTAGTGCCGGTGAAGGATGAGGGAGAGGTTGTTCGCCGGCATCTCGATGGCCTGATCGAGCGACAGACCGTGCGCCGCAGCGCAAGCTCCGATCGCATCAAGGTTCCGCAGTCCCCAACGGGGGTCACGACTGCGCAATGCCTCGTCGAACGCGGCATTGCTCGGCTCGAGTGGCGTCGCATACGGTTCGCGCCTCCATCGGGATCGCGACGGACGTTTCGTCGGCTATGCCGAGTGACCGGACGAAGCTACCTGGCGCGCGGCGTTCGACCGGAAGATGGCTTACGACGAGCCGGAAACAAGGGCGGCATTCCTCGACGCCGTCGCGGAGACACCCATCGATGCCGACCCGATCTTCACGATGACGGTCGTCGACGACCTTCTCGCTCGCAGGACCTGAATTTCGAGCCGATCGAGTCCGTTAATTCAGCCGCCCGAGCTTACCGCGGCTTCCGCCGCTTCGAAGCCGATCTTCGAGTGTCGCCCGTCGCAAAACGGTTTGGTCGTCGACGCCCCGCACCGACACAGGAAGATGCGGCTCTTACCCGCGACATCGTAGAGATTGCCATCTCCGTCACGCAGATCGAGCCCGCTCAGATCTCCGGTCAAGAGATAGGGCCCGTTCTTCGTCGCGACTACTTCGATCGGCATGAGATCCTCCTCGGGGACGCTACCTGGTTTAGGGTCTTCTGTCGGTTCGGAACAACCTTGATCCACTACAACGTTTTGAACAATAAGACGAAACTATCGAAACCAGCGGTCCCAATCGGCGCCGACCTTGCCCGCCTTTTTCGCCATTCGGTTCGCGATTTCAGCCCATAAGAATGAATCTTGGCGGGCTCCCAGTCCGGTGCTTATGCACAAGCTCGATGCGTGGCTCCGTTTGCCCGACGCTCTGATGGTGCCGAACACACCGCCGCCGACCAACCGACTCAATGGCGGAGAGCGCTCATTCCTTCTCGTATTTGAAGCTGACCCGCAACTTGGTGCGGTACGCCTCGATTTTGCCGTCGGCAGCGAGCGTGATGTCCTGCGTGACCACTTCGGCCACGCGCAAGTCCCGCAACGCTCCTGCGGCCGTGGTCAAGGCCTCCTTGGCCGCATCTTCCCAACTGGTCGGGCTGGTACCAATAAGTTCGGTGACCCGATAGACGCTCATAGTGCCTCCATTTGGTTGGCCTCGGCAATGTCCGGGGCTTGGTCGGTGGTCGGTCAAGTCGTGATGCGTCGACGGCGCCCTTTCGGCATTTCTCACATCTTTCGAGGCACTGCCGACGCGACTCGCATCTTGCCCCCGGACCTGCCGCGCAGCATACCACCCGCCATCGCCGCCGCCGAGACGATAATGCGATAACCCGACGAGGTGTTAGACCAAGCGCCGTTATCGAGACTCAACTTTGTACACGGCTGTACGAGCAGGCGACCGCGCAACCCGGGCGGCGTCATCAGGCTACGTAGTCACGACTACCGAATACTCGCGCGCCTGAGTAGAACGTTGCAGGACTGGCGGCGCGCCGTTCTGTGCGCTCGCGTCGAGACTGGCGACGACCGATTAACGCTGGAATGGATCAGGCCGGGAAGGCGCTATGGCGTCGAGCGCGTGACTAAGGCCGTGAGGTAGTATCCGCTCATTACAATCGATGGACGGGGATTGGGCAGAGTACCCATGAAATTGCGATTCAATGCGAACCGTAATCACTGGCGTCCAGTCATCAACTTATCGGGGAGCGTTTGAGGGAACTGGTGCGGATACTTTGAAAATAACCATTGAAATCAGCATGAAGTGGCGGAGCGGGAGGGATTCGAACCCTCGATACGCTTTTGGCGTATACTCACTTTCCAGGCGAGCGCCTTCGACCACTCGGCCACCGCTCCGCATGCCTTTCAGCGGGGTGCGCCCTAGACTTGACCCCGGCCGATAGCAACCGGGTTCACGCGCCGTGCTCCGCGTCGCCACGCCGCCTTGCCCCGGCCCGCGCCATCGCCTAGGCCCCGGCGCGTTTGTGCAAGAGGGTGCTGCGACATGGCCAACGTCACCGTGATCGGCGCCCAGTGGGGCGACGAGGGCAAAGGCAAGATCGTCGACTGGCTCGCC